>NZ_JBHYVB010000097.1:0-17312 GCF_042750115.1 Streptomyces sp. NPDC059455 | reverse complement strand
GGCCCGGCGCACCTCGGACGGCTGGGGGGGGGGGGGGCGCGCCCCTGGGCCGTGTGGGGGGCGGGGGGCCACTGAACTCCCTCCAGGCAACCAACGTGGCCCCTCCGGAAGAAGCCCAGCTTCTTCGGCGAGTAGCTCACCAGCAGGTTCTTCGTCTGCTGGTGGTACACGTGCTACGGGCCCGGATCATGAAAGCGGACGAATGCGCCGGTGTGGCGTCGAGACTGGAAGAACACCGGCTTGCGGCGCAGTGAGGCGGACAGGGCCTGCGCCGGGGGCCGCCGCGGCCCTTGCCGCTCAGGTGTGCTCGGGAGCGGCCCGGGCGACGGCCGTGTAACGCCGCCAGTTGACGCAAGGTGGTCCACGGCCCACGAGTACAGGGCGCACCTGCGTGAATTGATGCGCTTATCGCATGAACAGATCTCGGTTTGATGCTGGACACGGATCCGTTGGTGCTTCGACACTCTCGCGTAACACCTCGGTCTGTCCCACCAGCCCCGCCCACCGCCGCCGAGGGCCGTCCCCGAGAAAGCGAGCGCCGCCATGCTGGCAGCCCTGGGCTCAGCCACCACCCTCGTCATGACCGTCGGTGCACTGGTGGCCGGTGCTTTCTCCTTGTGACCGGCGTCCCGGGCCCGAGCGGAGCCTCCGTCGGCCGCGGACACCGCACGTGCCGTTCGGGCCCACAACGTGCCGCCTGCTTCCGGGAGTCCGGAGTCGGGTGCCGGGACCACACAGAGGCACCTGGTCCGGGTGCCCCACCGACTGAGACGAGGACCCATGAGAGGGATCACCAGACGCACGGTGCTCACCGTCACGGCAGGTGCGGTCAAGGCCACTGTGGGCAAGCAGACAGCGGCTCGCACGGTGACCCGGGTCTACCCCAACGCCGTCGCCGAAGTGGACGACCGATCCGATCCCGGACGGCCGGGGGACCGCCTGATCGTCGAACTCGACCCGAACGACTCCAACGCGCGGGCCGCCGGCACCGATCCCCTTCCGCTCGACCGCGCATACTCCGTCAGACAGGTCGCGGACGTGCGCACCCCGGGAGGTGAACTGGTGCTCAAGGCTGATCCGTTCGCGAGCCGGAACAACGAGATCATCACTCCCGTGGTCGACGAATTCGCCGCCGGTTCCTTCACCGACTCCGCGGGTTTGGAACTGGACTTCCGGCTGTACCGGCCCGAGGGATTCGTACGCAATCCTCAGACGCGCACGCGGTACCCGCTTGTCGTCACCCTGTACGGCGGTGGCGAAGTCGCGGACAACAACATGACCCAGCTCACTTCCAACCGGATCGCGGTCACGTTCGCCAAGCCGGAACGACAGCGCCGCGACCCCGCGTTCGTCCTCTCTCCGCAGATCCCTCTGCCCCGTCCCATGGACGGACCCGACGGCACGGACTGGACCGACGCCAAGGTCCAGGCCGCGCTGATCGAACTCATTGACACCTTCGTGAGCGAGCACTCCCGCAACGTGGACACAGGCTCTACGTCGTCGGCCTGTCCTCAGGCGGGCGTGGCATCTACAGCCTGCTGGCGAAGCGACCCGAGGTGTTCGCGGCTGCCCTGCCCACGGCCGGCTGGGGCGACCCGGCCGCCATGGAGAGGATCACGCACATTCCGATGTGGGCCGACCACTCCGTCGGCGACCCGGTCGTCCCCTACCGGGAGGGTCGGTTCGGCAACCCCGGTACCTGGACACTGATGAACGCGCTCGAGGCCGCCGGTGCACCGGTCAGCCGCGGAGAGTGGGCCAACGATCTGCAAAAGGCGCAATTCGAGGCCCGGTCGCGGGAGCTCCTACGGCAGGCCCGGGCCGCGCGCAGTCACGTCCTGTCCACGAGCCATACGCCCGGAACGACACCGGTGAGCCCACACGTCGCATGGGCCCAGACGTATGAGAACGACGTGGTCATCGACTGGCTCTTCGAACAGTCCCGGTAGCCGGCCGCACGCGGCGGTCACCCACGGCCCCGGCAACTCCGGCAGCGTCGGCGCAGTCTCAGCCCCCGGCAATCCCCTATCAGGAAGGAATTCCGGTCGTTTCTTTTTCCTCCCGCGTAGTGAGAGTTCGCCGCCTGCTCTCGATTTATCTCCCGGAAGCCCGATTCGCCATCTCAATTCCGTCCATCAGAGACATGAATTGTTCAGACTCAAATCGTCGAATACTTTCGTTGGTGAGGAGTCCGCATGGAGTTCAATCGGACATCGGTACGACGTCGCAGCAGAGGCCGGTTGCGCCGCACGGCCCTGATCGCGGGAGCGAGCGCGATGCTCCTTGCCGCGGGCACGGCCGTGGCCCCTGGCGCCTCGGGCGTGGGCGCGGGTGACGCTCGGGGCACCGTCAGCGTGTCTCCCCGCGTCGCTGCCCTCATCGCCCGGATGTCGCTGGACGAGAAGTTGTCCTTCGTCCATGGAGGCACCGATCCCCGTGCCCTCGGCCAGGCCGGATACATCCCCGGGGTTCCCCGCCTGGGCATCCCCGAACTGCGGCTCACCGACGGTCCGGCGGGCGTCCGGGTCAACGCGCACGCCACCGCGATGCCGGCGCCGGTCGCGCTCGCCTCGTCCTTCGACGACCGACTGGCCCGTACGTTCGGCCAGGTCATCGGACGCGACGGCCGTGCGCTCGGCCAGGACGTCCTGCTCTCACCGATGACGAACATCATCCGCGTGCCGTACGCGGGGCGGAACTTCGAGACCTTCAGCGAGGACCCGCTGCTCAGCTCCCGCATGGTGTCCGGCGAGATCGGTGGCGTTCAGAGCCAGGGCCTGATCGCCACCGTCAAGCACTACGCGGAGAACAACCAGGAAGACAACCGCATGGGGGTGAACGTCAACCTCGACGAGCAGACCCTGCGTCAGATCGAGCTGCCCGCCTTCGAGGCCGCCGCCAAGGCCGGCGCCGGTGCGGTGATGTGCTCGTACAACTCGGTGAACGGCAGTCACGGCTGCGGCAGCGACGAACTGCTCAACTCGATCCTCAAGGAGCAGTGGGGCTTCCAGGGCTGGGTCATGTCGGACTGGAGCGCGGCCCACGCGACGACCGACATCGTGAACGGCCTCGACCAGGAGATGCCGAGCGGCGTCTTTCTGGGCGACAAACTGAAGACCGCGATAACGAACGGCACCATTCCGGTCTCGGAGCTCAACGACTCGGTCGCCCGCATCCTGGGTCAGATGAACACATTCGGTCTCCTCGACGGGACCGCGGGCCGGCGGCCCGCACGCGACCCGCAGGGCGGCGCCAAGGTCGCGCAGAAGGTGGCCGAGTCCGGCTCGGTCCTGCTGAAGAACACCGGCAAGGCGCTTCCGCTGACCGGCGAGGACACCGACATCGGACTCATCGGCCCGACCGCGAAGACACCGAAGGTCACCGGCGGCGGCAGCTCCAACGTCGTACCGGACTCCGCTGCCTCGCCACTGGCCACCATCACGCAGCGGGCCGGCCGGAATGCCACGGTGCGCTACGCGGCCGGCGTCGACAACACCGGCGCCCCCATTCCCGCGACGGCCCTCAGCCCCGCCCTGCCGGTCGGCTCGGACGGCACGATCACCGTCACCCCGGCCGCCCCCTTCGACTACAGCGGCACCCTCACGGTGCCGGCCGACGGCGACTACTCCTTCGTCTACGACCTTCCCGCCGCGTACGGCGCGCTGAAGATCGACGGCAAGAGCGTCATCACCGGCTTCCTGGGCTCCAGCAGCGCCACGGTGCACCTCACGGCGGGAACGCACCGTTTCGCGGCCAACGCCCTGGCCATCCAGGGCGCACCGGCCAAGATCCGGCTGAACTGGGTCACCCCGCAGGCCGCGCAGGCCGCCCGGGAGCAGGCCGTGGCCCTTGCCCGCCAGGTGAAGACGCCCATCGTCTTCGCCCACGACGACGGTACCGAGGGCGCCGACCGGAAGAACCTCTCCCTGCCGGCCGACCAGAACGGGCTCATCTCCGCCGTCGCCGACGCCAACCCGAACACGATCGTCGTCCTCAACACGGGATCGTCGATCACCATGCCGTGGCTGTCCAAGGTCAAGGCGGTGCTCGACACGTACTACCCCGGGGAAAACGGGGCCGAGGCCACCGCCCGCCTGCTCTACGGCGACGTGAACCCGTCGGGCAAGACCACCCAGACGTTCCCCGCGAGCGAGTCCGCCACACCGGTCGCCGGCGACCCGCTCAGGTACCCGGGAGTGGACAACCAGGAGAACTACTCCGAGGGCATCTACGTGGGCTACCGCTGGTACGACAAGGAGAAGGCCGCCCCTCTGTTTCCCTTCGGCTACGGCCTGTCGTACACCTCCTTCGCCTACCGCGACCTCGCGGTTCGGCAGAGTCACGGCACGTTGACCGTCTCGTTCACGCTGAAGAACACCGGCACCCGCGACGGTGACGAGGTCGCCCAAGTCTACGTCGGTGCGAGCCCGGAGACCACCGCGCCCCAGGCGGTGCGCTCGCTCGGCGGCTACCAGAAGGTGCATCTGCGCGCCGGTCAGTCGAAGACCGTACGCATCCAGGTCGACGCACAGCAGCTGAAGTACTGGAACGCCTCCTCCCACGCCTGGGAGCTCGGCACCGGGCACCGGGAGGTGTGGGTCGGCTCCTCGTCGCGGACGCTCCCCCTGCACGGCGGCGTCGAGGTCACCCGCTGACCGCCCGGCTCGCGACATCGGCCGGGTGACGAGCGGCGTCTGATGCCGGGCCGGCCCCGGCCCGGCTCCTTCCCTCCACCACCAAGGGGGCCGGCCGCACCGTGCGGTCGGCACCCGGCCAGAGAGGTCCCCATCCATGACTGCCAGCAGAATCCGTACTGCCCTGGGCGGCGCGTTGGTCATGTCCCTCGCCGTCGTCGGGCTGCTGCCCGCGACGGCGTCCGCGACGGCGCCGACCGCGGTGACCACCGACAAGGGCGCCGTGCGCGGCGCCACCTCGAAGGGCGTCGAGAGGTTCCTCGGCATCCCCTACGCGGCGGCGCCCACCGGCTCCCTGCGTTGGAAGCCGCCGCGGCCCGCGGCGCGGTGGACCGGCGTCCGGGAGGCGGCCGACTTCGGCAATCCCTGCCCCGTCCTGCCCAGCGGCAACGGACCACGCAGCGAGACCGAGGACTGCCTCGACGTCAACGTGTGGCGGCCGTCGGGCGTGCGGGCCGGCGCCCGTCTTCCGGTGCACGTCTTCATCCACGGCGGTGGCCTGAACAACGGCAGCGGCTCGCAGAACGACGAGTCGAAGCTCGTCAAGGAGACGGGTGTCATCGGCGTCTCGCTCAACTACCGACTCGGCGCCTTCGGCTTCCTCGGCCTGCCCGCCCTCACCGAAGAGGGCGGCGAGTCCGGCAACTACGGGTTCATGGACCAGCAGGCCGCGCTGCGCTGGGTGCAGCGCAACATAGCCGCCTTCGGCGGTAACCCCGGTGAGGTCACCATCGACGGCGAGTCCGCGGGCGGCTGGTCCGTCTGCGGTCATCTCGTGTCGCCCGGCTCGCGCGGGCTGTTCGCCCGCGCCATGATCCAGAGCGGCTCCTGTCGCAGCGGGCCGCAGGCCCGGGCGGAGGCCGCCGGGACGGCGTTCGCCCGGCAGGCGGGCTGCGACGGCACGGCTCAGGCGGCCGTCCTCGACTGTCTGCGGTCGGCTTCGGCGGGTACGCTCCTCGACGCGAGCCGGACCTTCTCGGCCGGCTTCGTGGACGGAACTCCGACGTTCCCGACCGGACTACGCGAGGCGCTGGACAGCGGGGGGTTCACCCGCGTGCCCGTGGTCGTCGGTGCCAACCGTGACGAGGGCCGCACCTTCGCCGCGGGCTACATAGGCGCGGGCAAGGAGGCCTACCTCGCCTTCGTCCAGAACCTCGCCGGTGCCCGCGCCGACGAGGTCCTCGCCCGTTACCCCTGGCCCGATACGTCCGACCGGTACACCACGGCGTACCTCATCGGCGCGATCATGACCGACTCGGGGAGCGTCGCGGGGATCGGCGGGTGCGGGCTCCGCTCGCTCGCCCGTACCCTTGAGCGGTACACCCCCACCTATGCGTACGAGTTCGACCACCGGACCGGCCCCGGCCTGACGCAGATCCCCGGCTACGTCTGGGGGGCCGGCCACGCCGCGGAACTCGCCTACATCTGGCCCAGCTTCAACAACGGCACACCCATCGCCCCGCTGTTCAACGCCGACGAGCGCCGACTCGCCCGCGAGATGACGCGGTACTGGGGCGCCTTCACGAAGACCGGCCGGCCGACCGTCGCCCGGCAGACGGTCTGGCCTGGCTATCACAGGGGCAAGGGCCTGATGCTGTCGCTGCGGGCTGGGGGCAGGAGTGCCCTGATCGACGACGACCGGTACTCGACGGAACACCAGTGCGCGTTCTGGGACACGACGCCGGGCACGCAGCACTCCTGAGGAGGCCGGGGACTGGAATCGGAGCATCAGCCACCGCGCCAGTCCCCGACTCTGCTCACCCCCACTGTCTCGTGTCGATGTCGGATCCCGTACGAGGCAGGCGAACGGTTTGCTCGTGGTGAGAGAACCGCCGTGACCCGAGGGCTGAACCGGGCGTTTGGTCCGTGACTGGTCCGAAAGCACTGGTCAAGAGGGGTACAGCCGTGGGAGGAATGGGGCATTGGCGCGAGATCCGGGCTCGGTCGAGAGCGGGCTGAGCGTTACATCCGCGTGCCGGACAGGGGGACCGTCTCAAGTAAGTCCAGGCCAGGAGGGTGTCGGCTTGGGAGCGCAGGAAGTCGGCCCACGTGCTGGAGCTCCCGTCGGTCGCCGGATCGACGCCGGCATCCTTCAGGCTCTTCCAGACGGTCGACGCGGCCGCCTTCACTCCCAGCACGAGCAGCTCGCGATGAAGGCGCCTGGCAAGGTCACGATGCCAGCGCAACCGCACCTGCCGCAGAACCGGCAACGGCAGCCGGTGCAGCAGCGCCGCCAGGAACGCCCGATCTCGTCGCGGATGGGGCGGACGGCCTCGACGCCCTTGCCCGTCGGCTCTTCGAGGGCCAGTCGAGGCACCTCTTGCCGGGGAAGACCGGGCCCCGCGTACCGCTGCGGGAATTCGTGATGCCTGCGCCGGCCGCATCCCTGCCCATCCCAGTCTTGAGCGAGACTCTGGACACCAGCATCACCGCAGCATTCCAATGGACCCGCCGGCTGCTCGCAGCTGGAACACCCACCTACGGCGAGAGCTGCGGGTGACGCGGGTCTGTCCAGTGAACGGCGTCTCTGGAGATGCCCGGGTTCAAGCGGTGAACGGAGGAACCATGGCCGAGATTCCAGGGCGCTCAGTAACGAGCAAGGTCGTCGCGCTTTTCGACGCCTTCGGCCCTGACTCCCCTGAGCTCACTCTCAACGAGCTCAGCGCCCGCACCGGGCTGCCCTTGTCGACGGCGCACCGGCTGGCCACCGAGCTCGTCGCGTGGGGCGGACTGGAGCGCTGTGACGGTGCCGGCTACCGGGTCGGGCTACGCATGTGGGAGCTCGGATCGCTCGCCCCTCGCGGCGAGTCGCTGCGCGACGTCGCCCTCTCGGTCATGCAGGACCTGTTCGAGGGGACCAAGGAGAACGTTCATCTCGCCGTCTGTCAGGACAGTCAGGCGCTTTACATAGAGAAGATCTCCGGGGCCGGTGCGCTGCTGGTGAAGTCGCGCCGCGGCGGGCGCCTGCCGCTGCATGCCACCGGGGTCGGCAAGGTGCTGCTGGCTCATGCGCCCAAAGAGGTGCAGGCCAAGGTTCTGGCGGCACCACTGGCGCGGTTCACACGGCACACCATCGTCGAACCCGGCCGGCTCGTCCGGGTCCTCGACGACGTACGCGGCACGGGCGTCGCCTTCGCCTACGAGGAGCTCACGCTGGGGTCACTGTCGGTCGCCGCGCCCATTCGAGACGCCTCGGGAGCGGTTGTCGCGGCACTGGATGTCGTCCTGCACACCACTGGTGGACGCCCGGAACGGCTGGCGCCCGCGGTACGCACCGCCGCCATCTCTATTTCCCGCTCGCTACGTGACCAGCAGATTCGCTCCCATCCCTGACTTTTCCGCTCTGCACTCCCGTTCAATGGGAACGCGGGCTTTCGCCACACCTGCCGCAGCCACGACTGTGACCTTTGCCACCGAAACGGGAAGGTCACCCATGACTGGCAGTACACCGGACGCCGAGGGCGCGGTCCCCACCACGGAGCAGCAGCACGAGATCGACCATTACCTGCAGACGTACCGCGAGATGGCGGGCTTCGTGCCACCGCGTATCCAGGCTCGTTTCGACAGCCTGGGCCGGACGAACCCAGAGCTGCTGCTCGCGCAGGAGAAGGTCCGCAACCTCGTCACCTACACCGATGTGCTGGATCAGAAGACCGTCCAGCTGATCCTGTTCGCCGTGCTGGCGGTGCAGCTGCGGGACGCGGCGAAGATCCACGGACATGCGGCCCGGCGGGCCGGGGCGAGCTGGGAAGAGCTGCAGGCTGCGATCAACCTCGCCTACCTCTTCGGCGGGGTCTCGATCGCCAATCACGCGCCGTCCATCCTGGAGGGCGTCGCCGAGCTGGAAGCCAAGGCCATCGCTGAGGAAGGCACGGTGCGATGAGCAGCCACCCGGAGCCGATGTACGACATCGCCCAGCTCGGCCACGCCGAGCTGCGCACGCCCCGGCTCGAGGAGTCCGTCGCGTTCTTCACCGAGGTCTACGGGCTGACCCTCGTCGGCGAGGACCCCGGTCGGGCGCACCTGCGTGCCTGGAACGACGACGTCCTGACCTCACTCACCCTGACGGGCGCCCCCGAGGCAGGTCTGGGCCACGTGGCGTGGCGGGCGACCAGCCCGCAGGCCCTCGAGCGACGCGTCGCCGCGCTGGAGAAGCACGACGTCGAGGGCGCCTGGCATGACGGCGACTTCGGCCACGGCAAGGCCTACCGCTACACCGGCGTCGGCGGGCATATCCAGGAGGTGTACTTCGAGACCGAGAAGTACGTGCCGCCGCCCGGCGAGGCGCCGGCCCTTCCGAACCAGCCGCAGCGCTTCGCCCCCAAGGGCGCCGCTGCCGCGCGCATCGACCACATCAACCTGCTGGTGCCGGACGTCGCCGAGGCGAGCCGCTTCCAGCAGGAGGTCCTCGGGTTCAAGCTGCGTGAGCGGCTCGTCCCCGCCGGGGGCGACGAGGTCGGCGCTTGGCTGTCGGTCATGACGAAGGCCCACGACCTCGCGCTCACGAAGGAACCCGCCCCCACCACCGGACGGCTGCACCACCTGGCCTACGCCGTGCCCGAGACCTCGGATGTGATCCGCGCCGCCGACGTCTTCCTCGAGAACGACGTGTTCATCGAGTTCGGTCCCGCCAAGCACTCGCGCACTCAAGGTTTCTTCCTCTACGTGTACGAGCCCGGCGGCAACCGCGTCGAGGTGTTCACCGGCGGGATCCACATCTTCGCGCCGGACTTCGAGACCGTCACGTGGGACACCGAGTCGAAAGGCCGCGGCACCGCGTGGGGCCTGGGCGTGCCGGAGTCGTTCCACACCCACGCGACCCCGCCGTTCGCAGGGGCGTCCGCGTGACCGGGCTGACCGCGAGCTACGTGACGCTGCACGGGGCCGGGTTCACCGATCCCGCGCGCACTCCTTTCGCCGCGCGGGCCGCCGCTGCCGCGAGGGCGGGATTCACCGGGATCGGTGTGCAGTTCGCCGACCTCGCGGCGCACGGCGGGGTCGGTGCCGTGCGCACCGTGGCCGCCGATACCGGGCTCGCCGTCACCGAGGCCGAGTTCCTCGGCGGGTGGGCGCTCGCCGAGTCGGTCGCGACGCCCTCGGACGCCGAGGTCACGCTCGCTGAGGCCGCGCGCGCCTGGGGGCCGCTCCGGGTCACCTCCGGCGAGTTCGCCGCCGGACCGGCCGATCCCGGACGCGCGGCCGACCACCTCGCCGAGCTGGCTGCCCGGTTGGCCCCCCTGGACGTCACCCTGGCGGTGGAGGCATTCGCCTGGGGCGCCCTGTGCGACTATCCCGCGGCACTCGACGTGGTCCGGCGCAGCGGGGCGCCGAACGCGGGCGTGATGATCGACATCTGGCACTGGTTCGCCACCGGCGCCGACACCGCCGTGCTCCACGACATCGACGCCAGGGAAGTCGCCGGCGTCCAGCTCAACGACGGTCCCCGGGTCCGCCCGGACGACCCGGACATGCTGTACAAGGCCCGTTCCACCCGGTTACTGCCGGGCAGGGGTGAGCTCCCCGTCCGCGCGCTGGTCGCGGAGCTCCGCAACCTCGGCTACACCGGCCCCTGGTCAGTCGAGGTCAACGACCCGTGGTTCCGCGCCCTGCCGGTCGACGAGGCCGCCCGGCAGGCCTTCGCTTCGGCCACCGCCGTTCTCAACGGCTGATCCGCGGACCTCCGCCTCGCCTCGGCGTGAATCTGTCACAGAATCCAGCTCGAACCTGACACAAGGAAGTGTCTCGTGTCCCATACGAAGACAACGGGCCAAACGCCCCGGAAGGCCGCGCTCGCGTCTTTCCTGGGCAGCATGGTCGAGTATTACGACTTCTTCATTTACGGATCGGCGTCGGCGCTGGTCTTCAGCCATGTGTTCTTCCCCGACGCCGGCGCGACCACCGGCACGCTGGCCGCGCTGGCGACCTTCGCGGTCGCCTACATCGCCCGGCCGATCGGCTCGTTCTTCCTCGGCCACTTCGGCGACCGGATCGGCCGCAAGCGCGTCCTGATCTTCACGCTGGCCACCATGGGCGGTTCGACCTTCCTGATCGGCTGTCTTCCCAGCTACTCCGTCATCGGCGTCTGGGCACCGATCCTGCTGGTGCTGTGCCGTGTGGCGCAGGGGTTCTCCGCCGCAGGCGAGCAGAGCGGCGCGAGTTCGATGACCCTGGAGCATTCTCCCGAGGGCAGGCGCGGCTACTTCACCAGCTTCACTCTCTCCGGGACCCAGGCCGGGCTGGTCGTGGCGACACTGGCCTTCATCCCGGTCGCGGCCCTGCCGACCGAGGCCCTCTATTCCTGGGGCTGGCGGGTGCCGTTCTGGGCCAGCGCCATCGTGGTGGTCGTGGCGATGTTCGTGCGCCGGACGCTGGAGGAGCCGCCCGCCTTCGAGGAGATGAAGGAGAGCCAGGAGGTCGTCAAGTTCCCGCTGACGGTATTCGTCCGCCACTACTGGGGCTCGTTCCTTCGGATCGTCGTCTGCCACCTCTACGGCACGATCTCCACCACCGTGACCGTGTTCGGCCTGGGGTACGCGGTGGAGCAGTGGAACATCTCGCGCTCCTCGATGCTGTGGACGATCGTGATCTCCAACATCGGCCAAGTCGTCACGATCCCGTTGTGGGCCAAGCTGTCGGACAAGATCGGCCGCCGCCCGGTGTTCGCCGCGGGCGCCCTGGGCTGCGCCGCGTCGGTGTTCGTCTACTTCTGGGCCATCACGACCTCGAACTGGTCACTCGTCGTGCTCGCCTCAGTCCTGCTGGGCTCGGTGTGCTACGCCGCGCCGAACGGCGTCTGGCCGTCCCTGTACGCGGAGATGTTCGACGCCCGGGTCCGCTACACCGGCATGGCGGTCTCGACCCAGTTCGCAAACGTGCCCCAGGGCTTCCTGCCCACCATCGCCGCGCTCATGATCGGCACGGGTGCGTTCGGCTGGGTTCCGCTCGCGATCCTGCTCGCCGTGCTCTGCGTGCTCGCCGCGGCGGCGGCCTTCGCAGGCCGCGAGACCGCCCACGTGCCGTTGAAACAGCTGGGACGCACCCCGCGGACGACCGCAGCAGCCCCCGCAGCCCGCGTGACCACCACCTTGTGAGGAGCCTCCATGCGACACGGCCGCCTGCTGATCCTGAACGGCCCGAACCTGAACATGCTCGGGACCCGTGAGCCCGCCCTCTACGGTGCCGACACCCTCGCTGACGTCGAGCGGATCACCGCGCAACGCGCGGAGGCGCTCGGATACAAAGCCGACTTCTTGCAGAGCAATTGGGAGGGCGCGCTTGTCGACCGGCTCCACGAGGCGCGCGGGGGCACGGACGGCGTCGTGATCAACCCGGGTGCGTTCACCCACACGTCCGTGGCATTGCGTGACGCGCTGCTCGCCTCCGAACTGCTCATCGCCGAGGTGCACATCACCAATGTGCACAAGCGCGAGGAGTTCCGGCACCACTCCTACGTCTCCGACATCGCCGAGGCAGTCTTCGTCGGAGCCGGGATCCAGGGCTACGTCTACGGGGTCGAGGCGCTGGACCGTGCCCTCGTACGGAAGGACGCCCTATGAGCGCGCTGCGGACCGGCATCATCGGAACCGGGATCGCCGTCAACCACGCCGCCGCGCTTCAGGCGATCCCCGGTGTCGACCTGGTGGGCGTCGACGACATCGAGCCCGACCGTGCGGCGGCGTTCGGCGCATGGTTGGCAATTCCGCGCCACGCCCCGGACCCGGAGAGCTTCCCGGCGTCCGGATCGGACGCGGTGACGGTGCCGGTCACCCCGCGTTCCGCGGTCGCCACGATCCGGATGATCGAGCCCGTGCTCGCCTCGGCCGACCCCAAGGGGGAATCGTGACGACTCTGCTGACGGGCCTGATCGGAAGCGGGATCGGGTCCTCGCTGTCCCCTGCGATGCACGAGCGGGAGGCTACAGTGCTCGGCCTTGAGCTGCGCTACGACCTGTGGGACCTCCACGCCCTGGGGGCCTCTCCGGGTGATGTCGGCGACCTGCTGCTGCGAGCCAGGGATGGCGGCTACCGGGGCCTCAACATCACGCATCCCTGCAAACAGCTGGTCCTCGCGCACCTGGACACCCTGTCCCCTGATGCGGCAGCGATCGGCGCGGTGAACACCGTGGTCATCGGTGAGGACGGCTTCGCGGGCCACAACACCGACTGGACCGGCTTCCGGCGCGGCCTCGTCGACGGGCTCGCGGGCGCCCCGCTGGACCGGGTCGTCCTCGTCGGCGCGGGCGGGGCGGGCGCCGCGGCAGCCTACGCGCTGCTCGACCTCGGTACTGAGCGACTCGACGTCGTCGACGCCGACCCGGACCGGGCGGCTCGCCTCGCCGCCGACCTCGACCCGTACCGGGTCCGCGGTGGCAGACTCACCGAGCTCCCGACGCTGCTCGCGAACGCGCACGGGGTCGTGCACGCAACCCCGGTCGGGATGGCTGATCACCCCGGCCAGGCAGTGCCCGGCAACTGCCTGCGGCCCGACCTCTGGGTCGCCGAGATCGTGTTCCGGCCGCTCCACACCGCTCTGCTCGCGGCCGCCGCCGAGGCGGGCGCGGTCTTCCTCGACGGCGGCCGGATGAACGCCCACCAGGCCGCCGATGCCTTCCGGCTGTTCACCGGCCTGGAGCCGGATCCCTCGCGGATGTACGCCCACCTGCGCGAACTCGTCGCCCCTGAAGTCTCCCGCGCTCCGCTGAGCGGGGCGCTCTCTCCCCACCCGATCGAGAGGATGTGACGGTCCCACCATGGGGCAGCAGAAGATCCCGGCGGCCATAGTCGGCCCCGGGAACATAGGCACCGACCTGCTGGCGAAGCTCGCCCACAGCCAGGTGATCGACGTCCGGTATGTCGTGGGCATCGTCGAGTCCGACGGTCTGGCCCGCGCCCGCGCCCGCGGCATCGAGGCCAGCGCGGAGGGGGTGGACTGGCTGCTCCGACAGGACCCGCTCCCGCAGATCGTGTTCGAGGCAACCTCGGCCAAGGCCCACGCCGCCAGCGCCCCGCGCTACGCGGAAGCGGGCATCCAGGCTGTCGACCTCACCCCGGCGCACCTGGGCCCCATGGTCTCGCCGGCCGTCAACGGCGCCGACCACATCGCGTCGCCCAACATCTCGATGATCACCTGCGGCGGCCAGGCCACCATCCCGATCGTGCACGCCGTCTCCCGGATCACACCGGTGCCCTATGCGGAGATCGTCGCATCCATCGCGTCCCGCTCGGCGGGTGCGGGCACCCGTGCGAACATTGACGAGTTCACGCACACCACCGGGCAGGCCGTGGCCGAAGTCGGTGGCGCGACCCGTGGCAAGGCGATCATCATCCTCAACCCGGTCGAGCCGCCGATGATCATGCGGGACACCGTGTTCTGCATGATCGGCGACGACGCCGACCGAGCAGCGATCACCGCTTCGGTCCACGAGATGGTCGCCGCGGTCCAGGAATACGTGCCCGGCTACACGCTGCGTGCCGAGCCCCAGTTCGACGAGCCGACCGAGGCCTGGGGTGGGCACGCCCGGGTCGCGGTGTTCCTCGAGGTCAAGGGCAACGGCGACTACCTGCCGCCCTTCGCCGGGAACCTCGACATCATGACCGCCGCGGCTGCCCGGATCGGCGAGCTGATGGCCCGCGCCAAGCTGGAGGTCTCCGCATGACCCGCCCCGTGCTGCGCGACGACGTCCGCATCATCGACACCACCTTGCGCGACGGTAGCCACGCCGTGGCGCACCGCTTCACCGAAACCCAAGTCCGCGACACTGTCCGCGCGCTGGACGCCGCCGGGATGGAGTGGATCGAGGTCAGCCACGGTGACGGCGTCGGCGGTTCCTCATTCAACTACGGTTTCTCCGGCACCGACGAGATGAGCCTGATCAACGCCGCCCGCGAGGAGGCCCGCCGGGCGAAGATCGCCGTCCTGCTGGTCCCCGGCATCGGCACGGTCGACGACCTCAAACGTGCCCACGACGCCGGCGCCGAGATGGTCCGTGTGGCCACCCACTGCACCGAGGCCGACGTCTCCCCGCAGCATTTCGCCGTGGCCCGGGAGCTGGGCATGGAGACTGCCGGGTTCCTGATGATGGCTCACAAAACCGACCCGGAGAACCTGGCGAAGCAGGCCCGGATCATGATCGACGCCGGCTGCCAGGCACCGTACGTCACCGACTCCGCCGGCGCTCTGCTCATGGACGACGCGCGCGCTCGCTTCGAGGCCCTGGTCGCCGAGGTCGGTGACGAGGCCTGGGTCGGTTACCACGGTCACCAGAACATGGGTTTGGGCGTCGCGAACTCCGTGATCGCGCACCAGGTCGGCGTCCGCTACATCGACGGCTCACTGTGCGCGCTCGGTGCCGGCGCGGGAAACTCCCCCACCGAGGTGCTCGGGGCGGTGTTCGACCGGCTCGGCGTCGCGACCGGGCTCGACGCCGGGCTGCTGCTCGACGCTGCCGAAGAGGTCGTCCGGCCCTACCTGAGCCGGTGGCCGAAGATGGACCGCAACGCGATCATGCAGGGCTGGGCAGGGGTCTACTCAAGCTTCCTGCTGCATGCCGAGCGTGCGGCCGAGCGGTACAAGGTCCCCGCGCACGCCATCTTGCGCCGCTGCGGCGAGCGCGGCTACGTCGGCGGCCAGGAGGACATGATCATCGACATCGCCATCGCGCTGGCCGAGGAGCAGACCACATGACCGATACGACGGCCAAGGCCCACGCTCTCTACGAGGCCCGGCGCACCCGTACCGCGATCCCGCCGTTCACCGACGCCGAACCCGGTCTCGGCATGGACGACGGCTACGCCATCCAGCAGGAGCTCGTGCAACTCCTGCTCGCCGACGGCGATCGGGTCGTGGGGCACAAAGTCGGGCTCACCGCTGCCCCGATGCAGAAGGCGCTCGGCATCGACACTCCCGATTACGGACCGGTTCTGGCCTCCACCCTCTACCGCGACGGGGACGCGGTCCCGCTCGACGCGTTCGTGGCACCCAAGGTCGAGGCCGAGATCGTCTTCGTTCTGGGCGACCGGCTCGAGGGCCCGGGTGTCACCGTCACCCAGGCCCGGGCCGCCATCGCGGGTGCCGTGGCCGGGATGGAGATCATCGACTCCAGGATCGCGGACTGGCGGATCAAACTCGCCGACACCGTCGCCGACCTGGCGTCGAACGGCGCCATGGCCACCTCCAGTCGCATCGTGCCTCTCGACGACGGTCCGAACGGCTGGGATCCCCGGCTGGCCGGGATGGTTCTGACCCGCAACGGCGAATTGGTCGACACGGGCGCCGGCGCCGCCGCGCTGGGAGACCCGGTCGCCGTCGTCGCGTGGCTGGCGAACACCCTGGGCGAGCACGGGGTTGCCCTGGAGCCTGGGCACCTGATTCTGACGGGCGCGCTGCACGCGGCCCTTCCCATGAACCCGGGCGACGTGTTCCGGGCCGAGTTCGACCGGCTGGGCCCGGTGACGGTGAGGATCGCATGAGCGTGAACGTAAGCGAGTTGGCCGCCCGGCTGAGCAAGGCCGTTGCGGATCGTACCGCCATCACCAAGCTGACCGACGAGTTCCCCGAACTCGACATCCCCACCGGATATCGGGTGCAGCGCGAGCTACGGTCCGCGACCGGACAGATCGCCGGCTGGAAGCTCGGCGTCACCTCACGTGCCAAGCAAGCCCAGGTCGGAGTGGACAGCCCGATCTACGGCTTCCTGCCGGCCACGGGGGCAGTGGACCTCGGCGAGCCACTGGACACCTCGGCGCTCATCCAGCCGCGCTGCGAGCCGGAGATCGTGTTCACTCTGGGTCGGGACCTCAAAGGCCCGCACATCACCGCAGCCGATGTCGTCGCCGCGTCGTCGGGGGTCGCCGTCGGTATCGAGGTCCTCGACTCCCGATTCGTGGACTACGGCTTCACCATGGCCGACGTTGTCGCGGACAACACCTCGGCGAGCCGGTTCGTCGTCGGCGTGCCGGTCACGACGCCCGGGATCGACCTGCGCCTGGTGGGCGTCCTCCTGGAGAAGAACGGTGAGGTGGTCGCGACCGCCTCCGGAGCGGCGTCGCTGGGTCACCCGGCAGCCGCGGTCGCCTGGCTCGTCCGGCAGCTCGCCGCCGAGGACGAAGGCCTGGCCGCCGGGCAGATCGTGCTCTCCGGCGGACTCACCGCCGCCGTCCCGGTCAGGCCCGGGGATGTCGTCACCGCGACCATCGATCGCCTCGGCTCAGTAGAGCTGGGCTGCCGGTGACCCAACGCTGCAAGCAGGGCGAGCACGTCGCGGGCCCAGCCTCCGGGCGGTTCAGATGTAGGCGGTTGTCATCGGGGCGGGAAATGACTGGGTCCGCCCGAGTTCGAGGAGGCCCTTCGCGTCGCCCGGGAGGCTGTACGAGATGAAGCGGCTCGGACGGGACGCCGCCGAGCCGGCCGCATTGCCTCGGTGATCAGATATGCCCCTTCTCTGAGCTGTTCGTCTGTCCAGCAGGTCACGTCCAGTAGCAGTCCGTCCAGCGGCCCGCCACGCCGACGGGTTGATTCTTGTGCCCGGAAACGACGAAAGGCCCGGTTCTGAGCGAGCTATCCCAGATAACCGGGGCATCGCGTTTTCACGGTCGTGGCGGTCACAACTTCGCCCCCGCG
>NZ_JBHYVB010000096.1:23721-40640 GCF_042750115.1 Streptomyces sp. NPDC059455 | reverse complement strand
GGCGCCCGCCCCCCCGCCCCCCCCCACGGGGGGGGGTGTTGGGCGGGCGGGGCGGGCGGGGCGGGGGCCGCCACCCCGGGCCCCCCCGCCCGGCCCCGCCGTTCGGGCCCGCCCCCTGGGCCGTGGCGGTGTGCATGACGCTCACCTCGTTTCATCGGGTGTGTATCGCGCGGCTGACGGTTTCCACGCGCTTACCCGATGCGGCGCTTCCGAAAAGGGGCGTCTTCAGGATCCCTTTCCGTAGGTGCGCGGGGCGGAGGTGGAGGGCGGCAGATCGCCGTTGAAGCGGGTGTCGACATAGTCGGCGAACTGATAGCGGCGCGGGGTGAGCTTCAGCTTCGCGAAGGTGTCCGCGATCTCCTGCTCCGAGGCGACGGCGGGCTTGTCGACGGCGACGCATACCCGGGTGCCGTTGGTCCGCTTCACCGAGTCCAGCGCCACCTGGTACGGCAGCCCGGTCTCCTTGCCCCACACCTTGGCCCACGCCTCGGGGTGCTTGTAGACCCAGTCCTGGGCCCGGCGCAGCCGCCCGAGATAGTCCTTGATGACCTTGACCTTCTTCTCGTCCTCGAGGGAGGAGGGGCTGGCCACCTGGAAGTTGAGGCCGTTGACCACCCCCCGGCCCGTGGTGAGGACCCGTGCGTCCGACTGGCGCAGCGCCTGGGAGGTGTACGGGTCCCAGACGGCCCAGGCGTCCACCTTGCCGCGGGTGAAGGCGGCCAGGGCATCGGCGGGCTGCAGGAAGCTGACCTTGACGTCCTTGATCGAGAGCCCGGCCTTGGCGAGCGAGGCGACCAGTTGGTAGTGGGCCGAGCTGCCCTGTGCGACCGCCACCGACTTGCCCTTGAGGTCGGCCGTCCGCTTCAGCGGCGACCCCTTCTTGACCAGGATCGTCTCCCCGTCGGACGTGCCGTGCTTGGCGGCCACGACCTTGATGCGGGACTTGGCGGCCGCGGCGAAGACCGGCGGGGTGTTGCCGACCCCGCCGATGTCCACGGCCTTGGCGCTCACGGCCTCCAGGATCGGCGGGCCGGAGGTGAACGTCGACCACTTGATCTTGTAGGGGAGGTTCTTGAGCTGCCCGGCGGCGCGCAGCACCGACTCGTCATTGCCCTTCTGGTCACCGACATTGAGGGTCACATCGCCCTTGCCGTCGGTGTTGCCGGAGGAGCCGGAGTTGTTCTGTGCGTGCGAGCTGACGCAGGCGGACAGCAGCAGGGCGAGGGGGAGGGACAGGGCGGGGACGATACGCCGTCTCATGTCAGCGGGGTCCGTTCGGGAGGTACGGGAAATACGGGAGGTACGGAAAATATGGGAGGTACGGAAAATATGGGAGGTACGGGAGGTGCAGGAACTCTGGGGGAATTCGGAATGCGCTGGGCGATTCGCGCTGGACCTGGCGGTTCGGGTGGGACCAAGCGCCCGTCAGGCGACCTTGTGGACGGCGGCCGGTTCGGGCGCCTTCACACCCAGCCGGTCCAGGAGCTCGGTGCGCAGCTCGGCGAGGAGCGGATCGGCGATGTCGCGCGGCCGGTCCCGGTCCACCCGGACCTGATGCGCGATCACGCCCCCGTCCATCACCAGGACGCGGTCGGCGAGCAGCAGTGCCTCCTCCACGTCATGCGTGACCAGCAGCACCGCACAGCCGCGCCGCTGCCACAGCTCGGCCACCAACTGCTGGGCGGTGATCCGGGTGAGCGCGTCCAGCGCGCCGAATGGCTCGTCCAGCAGCAGCAGATCGGGCTCGCGCACCAGCGCACGGGCGAGCGACGCGCGCTGGGCCTCACCGCCGGAGAGGGTCTTGGGCCAGGCGTCGACGCGATGGCCGAGACCGACCTCGTTCAGCGCTTGCTCGGCCACGGCCCGCCCGGGGCGGCCGTCCAGCCCGAGCAGCACATTGCGCCAGACCCGCTTCCAGGGCATCAGCCGGGGCGCCTGGAAGGCGACGGCCTTGCGGCGCGGCACCAGCACCTCGCCCTCGATCTCCCGGTCCAGCCCGGCGAGCACCCGCAGCAGCGTGGACTTGCCGCAGCCGCTGCGGCCGAGCAGCGCCACGAACTCGCCTGCCGCGATGTCGAGTTGGAGGTTGTCGATGACCGCGCGGCCGTCGAACGAGCGGGTCAGCGAGCGCACCCGCACCGCGGCACCGCCGCTCTCGCCCTCCTTCTCCTGCCCCAACCCCTTCTCCAAGGAGTTCACTTGCCGGTGAAGTTCGGTCGCCATTGCAGCAGCAGCCTCTCCAGAGTGCGGACGATGAAATCGGCGAGCAGGCCGAGGGCGGCGTAGACGATCAGGCAGACCACGATCACATCGGTCTGGAAGAACTCCCGTGCGCGGTTGAGCAGAAAGCCGATCCCGTCGTCGGCGTTGATGGTCTCGCCGAAGACCAGCGCCAGCCAGGCGGTGGCGAGGGAGTAGCGCAGCCCGGTCATCGCGCCGGGGAGCGCCCCGGGCAGCACCACATGGCGGATCAGCCCCCAGCGGCCGAGCCCGAGCGAGTTCCCGGCCTCGATGAGCTGGGCGTCCACGCCGCGGATGCCCGCGTAGACGTTCAGATAGAGGTGGAAGGTGACGCCCAGCGCGATGAGCGCGATCTTCGGGGCCTCGCCGATGCCCATCCAGATGATGAACAGCGGGATCATGCCCACCCAGGGGATGCTGCGCAGCATCTGCACACTCGCGTCGACGAGATCCTCACCGAGCCGGGAGAGCCCGGAGACCAGCGCGAGCGAGACGCCGATGACACCGCCGAGCGCCAGCCCGATCAGCACCCGCTGTACGGACACCAGCATGGCGTGCGGGAGGGTGCCGTCCTTGACCAGGCCGGAGGCGGTATCGGCGATGGTGCCGGGGGAGGCGAGGGTGTCGGAGGGCAGTACACCGGTGGCGCTGGACACCTGCCAGAGCACCAGCAGCAGAAGGGGTCCGGTCGTACGGCGCAGCCATCGCGGCACGGTGCGGCGGCGCGCGGAGAGCGGCACGACCGGTTCGAGAACCGGGGACATGGGGGCTCCACAAAGGGGTACGTCTCGACGCCCGTACCGGCCCGTACCCGCCGTATGACACGACGATCAGCACGGTACGGCGGAACGGGACCGAGGCGAGGGGCGGAGAGGTGAGGGAGGGAAAGGTCAGCGGAGGCCGGGACACGCGGCGGACGCCACCCGCAGCAGGTCGATATGACCGCGCGTGGTGAGCAGGGCTGACGTAGACATGCCCTCGAAGCTAGCGAGGACGTCCGGAACCGGTCAACGGTGTCTTGCCCCTCGGACCTTTGTTGCGGGAGTTTTACGCGACGGCGTATCAGGATGGTTCCATGAGCACATTCCGTACCCACACCATCAGCGTCACCACCGGATCCACCGAGACCGTCGCCGACCTCACCGCCGACTGCGAGGCGTATCTGCGCGAGGTGGCGGACGGCGGCGACGGCCTGCTCAACGTCTTCGTCCCGCATGCCACGGCCGGGATCGCCATCCTGGAGACGGGTGCCGGCAGCGACACCGATCTGCTCTCCGCCCTCCGCGACCTCCTCCCCGCCGACGACCGCTGGCGCCACCGCCACGGCAGCCCCGGCCACGGCCGCGACCACGTCCTCCCCGCGTTCGTACCCCCGCACGCCACCATCCCGGTCATCGGCGGCAGGCTGGCGCTGGGCACCTGGCAGTCGGTGTGCCTGGTCGACACCAACCGGGACAACCCCGACCGCCAGGTGCGGCTGAGCTTCCTGGGCTGACGTGAGCCGACGCGGGCTGACGTGGGTTGACGCGGGGACGTGAGTTGACGCCTGCTGGGCCGACGTGGTCACTCCCGCAGGCCCGCCAGTGCCACCGCCCGGTGGCGCAGGGCGAACGCGGCGGGGGCGACCGACGACACCACGGCGAGTACCGCGCAGGCGGCCACGGCCGCGCCGATGGCCGTCCAGGGGACGTCGATCGTGGTCCGCACCGACAGCAGGGCCAGGGCGCTCCACATGCCCGCCAGGTTGAGCCCGGTGACCAGGAGGCCCAGGACCGCGCCGACCGCGACCACCGTCAGCGCCTCGGCGCCCACCAGTCGCAGCACCTGCCAGGTGGTGGCTCCGGCCAGGCGCAGCACGGCCAGGTCGCGGACGCGGTCGGCGGTCGCCATCACCATGGTGTTGGCCACGGAGATGCCCGTGTAGAGGAGGGCGATGCCGAGGACCAGCAGGAAGCCGAGCCGGGTCGTGCGGTTGGTCTCGGGGTAACTCGCCTTCACCCATTGGTCCTTGGTGAGGACGTGGCCGAAGACGTGGCCGCCGGTGGTGCGCACCGCCGCACGCAGCCCGGTGGCCGCGGCGTCCGCGTCGGTGCCGCGCGCGAGGGCGATGTCGACCCGGTCCACGGTCGCGCCCGGGGCGTTGCGCGGGGTGACGTAGACGCCGTTGTCGCCGGTGCCGGTGGCCATCACCGCGGCGATCCGCAGCGACCTCTCCGTGCCGTCGCCGAGCCACACCCGCACCTGCTCGCCCACGGTGTGCCGTTGCCACTCGCCATTGACGATGATCGAGCCGTCGTCGAGATCGCCGGCCTTCCCGGCCTCGATCGGCAGTCGGGACGTGGCGGCGAGCGGGCCCGGGGCGGCGGCGCGGGCGTCGGACTTGACGAGCGACCCGCCGTCCTCCAGGACGTACACGGCGCTCGACGAGGTCGTGGACACCTCGACACCGGGCACATCGCGCAGCCCGCGCAGCGCCGCCGTATCGAAGCCCGCGTCCCCGGCCGGGGTGATGACGAAGTCGGCGGCCGTCCGCTGGCGGGTCTCGGCGGCCCGCGCCCGGTTCAGCGTCGCGGTGGCGCCCAGGAGCGAACCGGCGAGGGCGACCGTGACCAGTACGGGCGCCGCGATCGCGGCCGTGCGGCGCACCCCGGCGGCGGCGTTCTCCCGCACCAGCATGCCGCCGGCACCGGGCAGCCGGGCCGGGAGCCAGGCGATCAGCCGGGTCAGCGGGCGCACCGCCACCGGTGCGAGCAGCGCGACCGCGCTGATCAGCAGCATCGGCCGGCTCACATAGGTCTTCCGGTGCAGCAGGTCGCCCGGGTCCGTGAGCAGGGCCAGACACAGTGTCACGGCGGCGGTCACCAGCAGGGCCAGGCCGGACAGCCATCGGCCCCAGGTCATCGTCCCGCCCGTCCCGCTGTCCGCGGACGCCTCGCGCAGTGCCTGGGCGGGGCCGGTGCGGCCCGCCCGCCAGGACGCGGCCGTCGCACCGCACAGCGCGACGCACAGCCCCGTCCAGAAGGCCAGATGGTACGGCCAGACGTGGTCGCCGATGGTGAACCAACGCGGTGCGAGACCACCGTCGACCACCCGGCCGGCCAGCCGTGGCGCACCGTACGCGCCGAGCAGACAACCTGTGGCCGAGGCGAGCACACCCACCACCAGCGCCTCGGCGAAGACCATCCGGCGGATCTGGCCCGGGGTCGCCCCCGCCACGCGCAGCAGCCCGAACTCCCGGCGCCGCTGGGCGACCGCGAACGCGAAGGTGGAGGCCACCACGAACACCGACACGAAGGCGGCGACGCCCCCGGCCGTGCCGAACATCGCGTTCATCGCCGCGAGGGCCTCGCGGTCCCGGTCCGGGTCGGGGTCGGCGTGGCGGCGTCCCTGCCCGGTGAGGACCCGGACGCCGCCGTCGCTGCCGCGAACCGCCTCGCGTACGGCCGCCGGGTCGGCGTCCACGACGAGTTGGACGCTGATCGGTGACAGCCGGGCGGCGCGCGCGTCGGTGTAGAACACGGCGTCCTCGAAGCCGCGCCCCGCGACGGTTCCGACGACCCGCACGGTGCCGCGGTCGGTCCGTACGCGTTTCCCCGGCCTCGTCCAGTCCCCGCTGACCACGACCTCGTCGGCCGCGCGGGGCGGGCGTCCCGCGTCGATCCGGTACGGGGCGAAGGCGGCGGTGGACCAGGGGTGCCCCACCAGGCCGTCCGGCCCGCCCCGCGCCCGTACGGCGAACGACCGGTCCGCGACGACGGCGCCGAGCCTCCGCAGCCTCGCGACGGTCCCGGCGGGCACGGCGCGCGGATGCGCGAGCCGCTGGACCTGGACACCGGCCGAGGTGTCCACCCGCAGGGCGTCGGCTCCCCTGACCACGACCGGCGCGGCGGCGAACCGCTCGGGTCCGCGGCCGGGCGCGTCCAGGGACGAGGCAAGCGCCAGGCCCATCACCGCGGTCAGCGCGACGCCCAGCGCGAGGGCGACGAAGCTGCCGGTGAAGGTGGCCCAGCGAGTGCGCAGGGTGCGCAGGGCGACGCTCAGCACGGCACGGCCTCCAACGTGGCCATGTGCGCGGCGATGGTGTCGGCCCCGGCCCCGGACAACTCGCCGCTCACCCGCCCGTCGACGAGGAAGAGCACACGGTCGGCGCGGGAGGCGGCCACCGGGTCATGGGTGACCATGACGATCGTCTGGCCCCCGCCGTCGACCATGCCACGCAGCAACGTCAGCACCTCACGGCCGGTCCGCGAGTCGAGGGCGCCGGTCGGTTCGTCGCCGAAGAGCACATCGGGCCGGGTGATCAGGGCGCGGGCCAGGGCGACGCGCTGCTGCTGACCGCCGGACAGCTCCGCCGGCCGGTGCCGCGCCCGCTCGCCGAGCCCGACCTGCTGGAGCACCTCACGCACCCGGGCCTTGGCGGGGCGGTGGCCGGCGAGGCGCAGGGGCAGCGTCACATTCTGCTCCGCGGTCAGGGACGGCAGCAGGTTGAACGCTTGGAACACGAACCCGACGCGCCGGCGGCGCAGCAGGGTCAGCCTGGTCTCGCTCAGCTTCGTCAGCTCGGTCCCGGCCACGGTGACCGACCCCGATGTGGGGCGGTCCAGCCCCGCGGCACACTGCAACAGCGTCGACTTGCCGGACCCCGAGGGGCCCATGACGGCGGTGAACGATCCCCTGGGGAACGACAGCGAGACGTCGTCGAGCGCCGTCACCGCCCCGTCGCCGGAACCGTAGCGTCTGCTGACGGAACGCAACTGGATCACGTCGTTGTTCATCTGTCTCCACCCCGTGGTGTCGCCGTGGCTCTTCTCTTCGGTGACCTCACAAAACCGCGTGGGGGCACCGCGCCGCAGTACGGCAGGGGCGAGACCTGGGGTAGGGCCAGGCATACCCCCGAAGGACTCCCTGGCCCGATGGCACCGGCGGCGCGGGGCCTTCTACGGTGAGCTCCATGCACCCGCGGAACGTGTGGCACGCCATGTCCGGACCGGGCTTCCTGCTGTCGTCGTGGCCGTGGCGCTCCGCCGGATACCTGCTCACCGGAGCCGTGACCGGTGCCGTCGCGCTCGTGGTGATCGCGGCCACGGCGGCGGCCGGAGCCGTTCTCGCCCTCGTGCTGGTGGGGATCCCGCTGCTCGTCCTCGCGGCCCTCGCCGGAATCCCGGTGGCCTGGGTGGAGCGCCACCGGATGCGCCTGATCGACGCGGACCCCGCCCTCGACCCGCACCGGTCGCCCCTCGCCCCTGGCCTCCGGGCCTGGCTGACCACGCGCATGAGGGAGCGGGCGACGTGGCGGGAGCTGGGCCATGCCCTGCTGTTCGCGGTGCTGCTGTGGCCGGTCGACGCGCTCGTCGTCGCCGTTGCCCTGCTCTGCCCGCTGTCCATGGCCGCGACCCCACTGCTGATGGCCACGGTCGGCGGGGGCCAGGAGACCAAGGTGCTCAAGCAGTGGACGGTCACCACCTGGCCGGCCGCGTTCGGCATCGCCGTCCTCGGTGTGGTGCTCCTGATGCTGGGCGCCTATGCCCTGGGGGTGGTGGCCGGTGCCCGGGCCGGACTGACGCGGCTGCTGATCGCTCCGTACGGGGCCGAACTGGGCATGAGGGTCGTCGAGTTGACCCGTTCCCGGCTCCGGCTGGTGGACGCCTTCGAGGCGGAACGGCGGCGCATCGAGCGCGATCTGCACGACGGGGCGCAGCAGCGGCTGGTGGGACTGACGATGACGCTCGGCCTGGCTCGCCTGGACGCCCCTCCCGGGCCGGTCGCCGATCAGCTCGCGAAGGCCCATGAGGAGGCGGACCAGGTGCTCGCGGAGCTGCGTGAACTCATCCGCGGCATCCACCCCAAGGTCCTTTCGGACCACGGCCTCCCCGCGGCCGTCGCCGACGCCGCGGACCGCTCCGCGATCCCCGTGGACGTGGAGCTGGCCCTGTCCGGACGGCTGCCCCAAGCGGTCGAGGCCGCCGCGTACTTCGTCGTCCGCGAGGCCCTCACCAACGTCGCCAGGCACAGCGGGGCGAGCCGCGCGGAGGTGAGCGGAGAACACCGGGACGGACGGCTGTTCCTCCAGGTGCGCGACAATGGCCGGGGCGGTGCGGACACCGGCGCCGGAACCGGCCTGACCGGACTCGCGGACCGGGTTTCGGCACTGGATGGCAGAATCTCCCTGTCCAGCCCGCCGGGCGGACCGACCCTGTTGCGTGTGGAGATTCCTTGCGTACGGACCGACCGCTCCGCGTAGTACTGGCCGAGGACAGTGTGCTGCTGCGGGAGGGGCTCATCGGCCTGCTCGGCCGCTGCGGCCACGACGTCGTCGCGGCCGTCGGCGACGCCCCCGCACTGCTCGCCGCGGTCGAGGAACACGCTCCCGACATCGTCCTGACGGATGTGCGGATGCCCCCGGGGTTCCAGGACGAGGGCCTGCACGCGGCGGTGCGGCTGCGCGAGACACGGCCCACGCTGCCCGTCCTGGTCCTCAGCCAGTACGTGCAGCGGACGTACGCCTCGGAACTGCTGGACTCCGGTGACGGCACGGGCGTCGGCTACTTGCTGAAGGACCGGGTCGGGCAGGTGGCGGACTTCGTGGCCGCCCTGTGCGAGGTCGCCGACGGTGGCACCGTCGTCGACCCCGAGGTGGTACGCCAACTGCTGCGCCGACGCCGCGATCCGCTGGAGCGGCTCACCGCGCGGGAGCGGGAGGTGCTGGGGCTGATCGCGGAGGGCAAGTCGAACGGTGCCATCGCCCGTGCACTGGTCGTGTCCGAGGCGGCCGTGGGCAAGCACATCGGCAGCATCCTCACCAAGCTGGACCTTCCTCCGGCGGAGGAGACACATCGCAGGGTGCTCGCGGTCCTCGCCTACCTGCGGGCGTGACCTGGAGGCTCCAGGCAGGTCGGCCCGGCTATCGCCGGCCGGTGAGGTTCTCCATCACCTCGTAGACCTGATCCGGGGTGAGCGGGCCCACGGGAAGTGGCCGTCGGGCGGCCTCGGTGCGCAGTCCGTCGAGGAGGAAGGCGATATTGCGGCGCCAGGCGTCAGGGGCCGTGCGGGGGGTGGCTCGGGCCAGCACCGAGTTGGAGCCGAGGACGAACACCAGGTCCTCGGTGGTGAAGTCGGGGCGTAGCGCACCCGCGTCCTGCGCTCGCTCGATAATGCGCTTGGCGGCGTCCAGCGTCCGGCCGCAGACGGCCATGAGGCGTTCGGCGCCCGGGTAGCGGCCCCCGACCACATCGCCGACCGCCGGATCGACGGCCTGTATCCGGCAGAGCCCCTCGATGTAGTGCGCGAACCCCTCCCAGGCGTCCTCGCAGGACAGGGCCCGCTCGGCGATCTCCTCGAGGCGTTCGGCCGCCAGGTCGGTCACCACCTCGTCGATGAGCGCCTCGCGGGTGCCGAAGAGGTTGTAGAGCGTTCCGTGGCTCACTCCGGCCCGCCGGGCGATCTCCTTCAGCGGTACGTGGAGGCCGTGTTCCTGGAACAGCTCGGCGGCGGCTGCCCGCAGCTTCTCCGCGTTTCGTTGCGCGTCGGCCCGCATCCGGTCGTTCCTCCTGGTCCTGGCGTGGCGTCCCCCATGGTCGCATCCTCCCGCGGGACTAACTTGACCCTGCGGTCAAGTTCCATGTTACCGTCGACGACATAAGTTGACCCGCTGGTCAAGTTAGCTGCTCCAAAGCTGCTCCAAAGCAGATTCATCACTGATCCAAAAGGAGAGCCCTCATGTCCAAAGTGATCGCCGTCTTCGGGGCCGGTACCGGTCTCGGTGTGTCCGTGGCCCGCCGGTTCGGGCGTGAAGGCTTCCGGGTCGCCCTGGTGGCGCGCCGCAAGGACCGCCTGGACGCGCTCGTCGAGCGGCTCGCCGGTGAAGGCGTCGAGGCGGCCGCCTTCTCCGCCGATCTGTCGATCCCCGCCGAGGTGCCCGCCCTGGTCGCGGCCATCCGCGACCGCTTCGGCCGGATCGACGCCATCGAATACGGGCCGATCAGCGGTGACCAGGGGTTCACCGCCGCCACTCGGCTGGATGCGGCCACCCTGGAGAGTCTGATCCCGCTGCTCCTGCTCACCCCGGTGGAGGTGGTCCGCGCCGTGCTGCCGGAGTGGACCGAGCGCGGCGACGGCGCCTTCCTGCTGACACACGGCTACTCGGCGGCGCAGCCGATACCCCACCTCAGCGGCGTGGGCCCGGTGATGGCCGCCGCCCGCAACTACCTGTACTCGCTCAACGGTGAACTCGCCGACACCGGCGTCTACGCGGGCACCCTCACCATCGGGGCCCTGATCGAGCGCAGCGAGATCGCGGAGTCGGCCGCCCTGGCCTCGGCCGACGCCGAAGCGCTCGCGAACTTCCCGGTCGCCGACCCGGACGACCTCGCCGAGCACTACTGGGACATGTACACCAAGCGCGACCGCGTCGAGCAGTTCCACCCCGAGCCCCCGGCCGCGCGGGCCACCGCCGGGTGACCCGCGGAGCCGGGGACTCGGCCTGCGCGGCTACGCCCAGCAGCCGTTGACCGTGGCGGCGAGGCCGTCGAGGGTGTCCTTGGTGGCGGCCGGGTCGGCGGAGGACTGGTTCTCGATGAAGGAGAAGACCTTCCACCGGCCGTCCTCCGCCTTCGTCAGCCCGCTGAGCGCGATGGCGCCGGTCAGCGTGCCCGTCTTGGCCTTGACCTGGCCGACGGCGCACTGCGAGTCCTGGGTGTCGAAGCGGCCCCACTCGGGGCCCAGGGTACTGCCCGCCTCGCCCGCCACGGGCAGGCCCTCGTCGATGGAGCGCAGCAGGCCGCTGTAGCGCGGGTCGGTGAGCAGGTCGAGGATGTCCGCCACGGTCCGCGCCGGGATGCGGTCCGCGCGGGAGAGCCCACTGCCGTCGTGGATCTCGAAGTTGGCCATCGAGACCCCGTAGCGGCGGCTGAGGACGTCCCGCACCACGGCCGTGCCGTCCTCGTAGGTGGCGGGCCTGCCGGCGCCGAGCGCGGTCATGCGCAGCACCGTCTCGGCGATGTCGTTGTCGCTCTTCTTGAGCATCTTCTTGATCGTCTCGGACAGTGTGGGGGACAGGTGCTGTCCCACCGGGACGTCCGTCGCCGAGGCCGTGCCGCGGGTGACCTCGCCGTCGACGGTGACGCCCTGGTCGGCGAGTTGCTTGGCGAAGACCTTCCCCGCGTCGATGGAGGTGTCCGCGGACAGCTTGCCGTCCACCACCAGGGAGCGCACCGGCGACACCTGGTCGTCGTAGTAGGAGTCGTTCCAGCCGGTGGCGAGGGTCGGCTCGGGGAAGAGGCTGTCGTCGATGCGGACCTTCACCGAGTCCAGGCCCCCGAGCTTCACGCCGGCGGCGGCCGTCTTGGCGAGCTCGGTGAGATCGGCGGTGGTCAGCATGCGGTCGCCGCCACCGATGAGGGTGAGCGTGCCGCCGCCGTAGACCACCTTGGTGGTGAACCGGTGCTCGGGGCCGAGCACGGTCAGCGCCGCCGTGGCGGTGGCCAGTTTGGCGTTGGACGCGGGCATCAGCGCGGTGTCGGCGTCATGCCCCCAGATGACCTTGTCGGACGCGGAATCCAGCACGATGCCGCTGAAGGTGTCGCCGAGATTCGGGTTCTGCGCGCGGGTGTTGAGGTTCTCCGCGATCCGCTGCTCGGCGGGGTCCAGCCCCTCGGTGGCAGCCAGCCCGTCGGCGGCCACGGACTGGGCCGTCGTGGTGGTCTTGGTGCTCTTGTCGGCGGCGAGCGCGGACGGAGCGGACAGCAGCGCGCCCGTGACCGGGACGGCCGCGATGATGAACGCGCGGCGCACGGCGAGGCTCATGGGTTTGGCTTTGCGATGACGCCCGTTGGACGAGGCCGCGCTGGACATGGGGGGCTCCGGGGCGCGTAGAGGGACATTGGGGGGTGGTGAAACGAAGCACTCACCTTAGCCGTAGCTGATCACCTTCGTCCCGTGGGTCCGTGGACATGTGGTGAAGCCACTAAGGAGATGCACCAGTGCACCGACTCCTCCGGCTATTTACGAGATGTTGCGACCACCGTTGAGAACGATCGCCTCGCCGTCCGTATCCACCGTCGTCGGGCTGTGCCCTCCACTCCGGGACGGGTGGGGGAGCGCGCTCCGACGTGGCCGAGGGCAACGCGTCCCCGGCGTATGAAGACTGCCGATGAGGGGCGAATGATGAGGAAGAGACACAAGCGATCCAGGGTCATCGGGCTGACCGTGGTCGGAGTGACCGCACTGGCCGTGGGCGGCGGGGCTCTCCTGATGACCGACAACGATGCTTCCGCCGCCCGCCAGTCGGCCGGGCAGCAGGCGTCGGCGCGTACGGCGATGACCGTCAAGTGCCCGGATGCCGCGACCCGGCTGGCGAGTGTGCCGCAGCAGGCGCGGCCCACCGTGGACAAGGAACTGGCGACGATGGACAGCCAGGTGGCCGACGCCTACAAGCAGTTGGCCGCGCGCGGCCCCGGCGCCGACCAGGACTGGGTGCGCACCCGGGTGCTGGAGCCGCTGACCGCCCAGCGGCGTGGCGCGCTGAACCGCATCGGGAACGAGATCGGCCGGGTGGGGAGCCGCCCGTCCGGCCTGGACACGATGGCGTCCTGCACCGTGCAGGAAGCGCCCAACCCCGCCGCCGCACCGGCCGCCGCGGCGGCGGGTGCCACCCCCGCCGCGGGAACGGCCGCCCCCGCCGCCCCGGCCGCGGGCGGCCAGGCGCAGTCCGGCCCGGTGCGGGCGGACTTCGTGGACATCCGCAAGGTGAAGCCGAACGTCAAGAACCCCCGCACACGGGGCAACGCCTCCCGTGGCACCTTCTCCTCGCGCTGCGGACGCAATGAGAACAAGCACTTCAACTCGGACAACGTGATCGTCGCCCCCGGTGTGTCCAACGGCGCCCACCACATGCACGACTACGTCGGCAACCGCGACACCGACGCCTTCTCCACCAACGAAGGCCTCGCCGCCGCCGGGACCACCTGCACCAATGGCGACCGCTCCACCCACTACTGGCCAGTCCTGCGGCAACAGGACGGGACGAAGGAGGTCGACGCCGACGCGCCCGGCGGCGGCACCGAGGGCAACATCGGGAAGATCCTGCGGCCGGCCACCGCGTCGATCACCTTCCGCGGCAGCGCGGTGTCCAAGGTCGTGGCGATGCCCAAGTTCCTGCGCATCATCACCGGCGACGCCAAGGCCTTCACCAACGGCACGGCCAACGCCAACGCCTCCTGGAGCTGCACCGGCTTCGAGAACCGGCAGCTGAAGGACAAGTACCCGCTCTGCCCGAAGGGCAGCAAGGTGGTCCGTACGTTCAAGTTCCAGAGCTGCTGGGACGGCAAGAACGCCGACAGCGCGAACCACCGCACCCATGTGGCGTTCGCGGACGCCAAGGGCGGGTGCGCCAAGGGGTTCAAGGCCATCCCGCAGCTGATCCAGCGGATCACCTACAAGGTCTCACCCGGCTCGCTCTTCGCGGTCGACAGCTTCCCCGAGCAACTGCACAAGCCGGTGACCGACCACGGTGACTTCATCAACGTGATGTCCGACTCGCTGATGAAGAAGGCCGTGAAGTGCATCAACACCGGGCGCAAGTGCGGCTGACAGCCGCTGCCCGCAAGGCCCGGTGCCCCGGCCGGACTTCAGATCCGGCCGGGGCACCGGCCATATGTGGTTCAGTCCTGGGGCGTGCCCTTGGGCAGCTGCCGCCACGTCACCTTGGTCTGGGCCCGGAAGGCCCAGTCGAGCATCTTCTTCGCGTCCGGGTAGCGCTTGGGCGCGTTGAGGATCACGCCCACGACGGTGCGTCCGTCACGCTTCGCGGCGAAGACCAGGCACCTGCCGGGCGCCGTACCGGTGCCCGTCTTGATGCCGATCGTGCCGCTGTACGAGCCCAGCAGCCGGTTGGTGTTGTTCCAGTAGTACGTCCTGGTCCTGCCGTTGGCGGCCGGGGCCTTCTGGATGGTGTCGACGGACTTCACGACCGTGCCGAGGGTGGCGTTGCGCAGCGCGTGCCTGGCCAGCTTGGCCATGTCGCGCGGCGTGGTGTAGTTCTGTCCCCCCTCCGAGATGCCGTCGAAGGTGTCGTAGTGGGTCCTGGTCATCCCCAGCGCGGACGCCTTCTTGTTCATCTGCGCGATGAACGACTTGGTGCGCTTGGCGGTGGTGTCACCCGTGCCGAACGTGTCGGCGAGCGCCATGGCCGCATCGCAGCCGGACGGCAGCAGCAGGCCGTACACCAGCTGCTTGACGGTGAGCTTGTCCCCCTTCTGCAGGTCCGCCTTGCTGCCACCGACGCGCGCGGTGTAGTCGATGTACGACTGCTTGACGGAGACCTTCTTGTTGAGATTCAGCCCCCGGCTGTCGAGCACCACCATCGCCGTCATCAGCTTCGTGGTGCTCGCCATCGGCCGCTTGGTGTCCGCCGCCTTGGCCCACAACTGCTTGTTGGTGCCGTTGTCCAGCAGATACGCGCCCTTGGCACTGACCCCCGACGGCCCGCGCGCGGCCTCGGTGGCCTGAGCGGTGCTCGCCGGCACGGCGACCGTCAAGGCCGCCGCCGAGGCGATGACCGCCGTCCCCCAGCGGCGGATCGCCTTGCCCCCACGTCTTTCCATACGCCCTCCGTCTCTCCTACGACATGCCGGTGAATGTCCGGGCATTCGCGCATCGTCTCACTGGAGGGATGGTGGCCGCGGTCCGGGGTGCCGACCACAACCAGTCGTGGGGGCCATCAACTACCGCCGGTGACCCACTCATAGGCCCGCCGGGCGTCGAACTCCGGCTGTCCGCCCCGGAAGAGCAGCCCCGCGGAGGCGAACAGCTCCCCGTCCGGGGACGGCCCGCCCACGTACGGAACGGCGATACACCGCATCCCGGCCCGCCGCGCCGCCTCCACCCCGGGACCGGCGTCCTCGACCACCACACACTGCCCCGGACCGACGGCCAGCAGCCGCGCCGCGGCCAGGAACACATCCGGCTCCGGCTTGCCACGGCCCACGTCCTCCGCGGACACATAGCCGGGCAGCAGCGCCTCCAGCCCGGTGGCCTTGAGCGCGGTCTCGATCGCGGAACGGGACGAGCCGGAGGCCACGATCAGCGGATGCCCGGCGGCCCTCAGCCGCTCCACGAAGGCCCGCATCTCGGGAAAGATCTCGGCCGTGGCCGCCAGCTCCAGATAATGCCGGTTCTTGACGGCGAGCAGTTCCTCCACGGGCGCCTCGATGCGGTACCGCTCACGCAGCGTCTCCAGCGTCTGGCGGGTCCCGATCCCGATGAACTGCGTGTGCTCCTCCCAACTGAAGCCGGCGACCCCATACCGCTCAAGGGTCCGCCTCCCCGCCTTGTAGTAGAGGGGCTCGCTGTCCACTAGCGTGCCGTCCAGGTCGAAGATCACGGCGGGCATGGTGCTCATGGGGACAGCATGCCAAGAGTTCGCTCGCGCTATCGCCGGAACTCCGTGTACGCCGTGCCCGGCGAGGGCCCGTGTGACGGCGTGTTGGTCTAGACCGCTCTGTTAGCGTCGGCCCCGAGCGGATACCGAACCGGAGTCGGCGGAAGGGTAGTGCGGTGGGTGCGACAGGGAGTGGGTGGCGGGCGTATATCGGGTCGTTTACGTCGGCGGGTGGGGCCGGGGTCACCGTGGCCGATGTCGATGATGAGACGGGGGCGCTGCGGATCCGGAACTCTACGGATGTGGTCGTCAATCCGTCCTATCTGGCGGTCGCACCCGGTGGGCGTGTGCTGTACGCGGTGAGTGAGACCGATGATGGGGCGGCCGCCGCCCTGGACGTCGGGCAGGATCCGCCCTCGTTGGCCGGGGAGGCTGTGTCGGTGCTCGGTGCGGCGCCTACTCATCTGGCGCTGGCCGGTGGGCAGCTGCTGACGGCCAACTACGGGTCCGGCAGTGTCACCGCGCTGCCGGTGCTGGAGGACGGCCGGCTCGGGGAACCGGTGGCCGTGCTGCGGCACGAGGGCAGTGGGCCGCATCCGGAGCGGCAGCGGGGGCCGCACGCTCATGCCGTGGCGGCCGATCCGTCGGGCGGCTGGCTGCTCGCCGTGGACCTGGGGATCGACGCGGTGCGGGTGTACGCGCTGCCCGGGCCGCGTCCGCATCGGGAGGTCCGGCTGCGTCCGGGGAGCGGTCCGCGCCATCTGGCGTTCCATCCACGGGGCGACCGCGTGTATGTCATCAACGAGCTCGACCCGACGATCACGGCCTGCCGTTGGGACGCGGCGTCCGGCGTTCTGGAACCGCTGGACGAGACCCGTGTGGTGCCCGAGGGCACGGATGTCGAGACCTATCCCGCCGAGGTCGTGGTCTCCGGGGACGGCCGCTTCGTATGGGCCGCGAACCGTGGTCACGACAGCATCGCGACACTCGCCCTCGATGCGTCGGGCGACCGCATGGAGCTGGTCACCACCACGCCCTGCGGCGGCCACTGGCCGCGCGATCTGACGCTCGGCCCGTCGGGACGACGGCTCTATGTGTCCAATGAGCGCTCGGGCGATGTCACCTGGTTCGACATCGATCCGTCGAGCGGGGTGCCGCGTCGTGGGGGTTCGGTTCCGGCCACGGCGGCGTCCTGTGTGGTCTTCGGGTGACGTTCGTCGGGTTCATGCGAGTGGGGGGGGGGGGGGGTGGGGGCCGCCCCCGCCCCGCGCGTGGGGCGCCCCCCCCCCCCCCCCCCCCCCCC
>NZ_JBHYVB010000096.1:0-23711 GCF_042750115.1 Streptomyces sp. NPDC059455 | reverse complement strand
GCCCGCGGGGGATTTTTTTGTGTTTGGGGGTTGTGTTGGGGGGTTTTGTGGGGGGGGGGGGCGGTCCCGTGCCACCCCCCCCCGCTTCGCTTTGTCGTCCATCGCCCGGCGCCCGGCCCGTCAGCGCATCGCCGGGGAGGCCTGCTGCAGCGTGATGCCCAGCGCCGCCGCGTACTTCGCCAGCGCCAGCTTGCCCACGGCCGGGTAGTCGCCCAGCGCCTCGGCCGCCGAGCAGCCCGCCTCCTCGGCCGCCGCCGAGATCAGCTCGGCGGAGACCTCCGGGCCGATGAGGTACGGCGCGAGGGCCAGCCGCGCGGAGCCGGCCGAGCGCAGCTGCTCGGCGACGCGGAGGACGGCCCCGTCCTCGTCCAGCGCGGCGGCCATCACCGGCACCGCGAGGCGCGCGGAGAGCAGCATGCCGGTGATGCCACCGGCCTGGGCCGCCTCCTCGCCGCCCACCGTGGCGAGGATGATGCCGTCCGCGGCGGTCGCGACCGTGAAGAGCCGGGCGCGGTCGGCGCGGGCCAGGCCCGCCTCCGACAGACGCACGTGCAGGGCCTCGGCGAGCAGCGGATGCGGGCCGAGGACGTCGGTGAGTTCGGCCGCCGAGCCGCTGCTCATGACGGCCTGGCGTATGCGGCGCAGCTGGCCGTTGTCCGGGCCCGCGAGCAGCGGCACCACGACGGCCGCCGGGCCGTCCGTGGGCGCCGTGGGGACGGGCGGGACCTCGTCGACGACCTCGCCCGCGGCCTCGGCCGCCGCGATCGCCTCCGCCGCCTCGTCGGCGAGGGCCTTGGCGGCCTCGGCCGCCTGCCGCAGACGCTCGGGGTTCTCCTGGGCGGCGCGCGTGAGCACCGACTCGAGCTGCGGGAACTCCTCGCCGTCGCCGTCCAGGAAACCGATCTGGGCGTCAAGCCCGGGCATCTCGGAGCGGGCGATGCTCAGGAGCTCCTCGGCCAGGCGCCGGGCACCGTCATTCGGCGCACCGGGGACGGCCAGCACCAGCGGAGGCGCGCCGAGAGGTACGGCGGCGGGCTCCGGTCGGCGGTGCCGTCCGGACTGGCGGGGACGTGGCATTCGTACAGGCAGGCCGGACGCGGGCCCTGTGGGGGAGCTCATGGCGCCGCATGTTAGTCGCTTAATGGGCTCGGCTGTTCGGGAGGGGGTGACTGGGGGCATCTGTCCCGCTTTGTCGACCGGTGTTGTGTGTTGATGTGCGCTCAGCAGCCATACTTGGTCGAAGAATCAGTCATGTGTCCGGAATGGTCGGTCATGGCGTTCGATATGGGTCGGCGGGCATTGGGTGCCCGTATGGGGCCGCCTGTGCCGGGCGTCCTGTGCCGGATGTCCTGTGTCGGGCGTCCTGCTTCGTGGTCGCGTCGTGTGCGTCTCGTTTTCGGTACGTACAGGGCGTGGGCTCAGACGACGCTGAGCAGCGCCGGGTCCCGCGGCAGCCGCAGTTCGCCCGCCGCCAGCGCCGCCGCGACGCACAGCGCCCCGTCCAGCGGATCCCCGGCCGCCTCGGTGACCCGGGTCCCGGGCAGCCGCGCCGCCAGCTCCTCGCGCACGGGCGTCAGCAGCGGCGCGCCCATGCGGAACAGCCCGCCGGTGAGCGCCACCTCGCTCGACACCAGCCGGGGGCAGACCGCCTCGGCGGCCTCGGCGACATGGCGGGCGGCGGTCCGCAGGATCGCCGCCGCGATCGGATCCTCGGCGGCGCACCGGCCCACCTCGGGGGCGAAGGAGGCCAGGACGGCGGGGCGGTCGGGGCGCGGATACAGCTTCCCCGGCAGCCCGGTCGCGGGGCCGAAGACAGCTTCCAGACGGGCCAGCAACGGCTTCGAGCCGCCGTCGCGCCCGTCGTACGCGCGCATCGCCGCCTCCAGGCCCGCCCGGCCGATCCAGGCACCGCCGCCGCAGTCGCCCAGCAGATGGCCCCATCCGTCGGCCCGCCGCCAGCCGGTGGCGGCCCAGCGAGTGTCCCCGCCTGGGGCGGTGGCGTCCGCGCTGGACGCACCGCTCGTGCCGGGTACGCCGCCCGTACCGGATGCGTCATCCGCGCCGGACAAACCGTCTGCGCCGGACAAACCGTCCGCGCCGCCCGCGCCCTCCGTAACTCCCTCCGGCACCGCCCCCAGCGCGATCAGCCCCGTACCCGCCGCGACCACCGCGCCGGGATGCTGGCCCAACGCCCCGGCGTACGCGGTCACCGCGTCGGCCGCCAGCGCGAGTCGCCGTACGCCCAGGGCGTCGGCGAGCGCGTCCGGGAGCCTGGCGCGCAGGTCGTCGCCGAGTGTGGCCATGCCCGCCGCGCCGACGCAGACCGCGCCGAGGTGCCGGGCCCCGGCTTCGCGCAGCAGCTCCCGGGCGGCGGGCAGGACCCGCGTCAGCAGGTCCTCCGCGTCGATGCCCCGGTCGCCGACGACGGCGGGCGTGGACGAGGACCACGTCAGTGGCGGCGAGGACCAGGACAGCGGCGGCGGGGGCCCGTTCTCGGCGGCGGAGCCGCCGTAGGCATCCGCGCGGGCCACCCCCACCCGTACGCCCGAGCCGCCCGAATCGATCCCGAGCACATGCGTCGCCGCGGCGTCGGGCACCGTGTCGGCCACCGGCTCAGCCGAATCCGCGCGAGTCCTGCTTGAGCGCCGTGTCCACGGTGAGGGCCGTGGCGATCACAAGGCTCAGCAGCGGGTCGGGCAGCTGGCGGTGGATCTGGAGGACGTAGTTGTCCGCCGTCGTGAACATCGTCTTCGCCAGGCCCTCCCAGGTCTTGGTGATCCGGGCGACCTCGCTGTCCGTGTGGTCGACGATGGCGAAGTTCCAGGCCCGCCAGTTCTCCGCCTTGATGGCGCCGACCTGCTGGCCGTTGACGTGAATGCCAAAGTTGATCTTGCCGAAGACGTTCTGCTGGACGATCTCACCGACCGGCTGTCCGTCCGGTCGGGTCACCTGCACCTTGGACTTCACGAACTTCGCGGGCCGGGTGAGCACCAGATGCGGCTGCCCGTTGGCGTCGCGGATCTCCAGCCGGTGCGTCATGAACTGGTCGAGGCTCGAGACGAACCGGGCGACCTTCTTCAGCGTGCTCTGACCGACCTGGACCACCGAACCGATGGTGCGCCCGTGCTGGTCGAAGACGCTGTACTCATTGGTGAGCTCGATCAGCTTGGCCTTCTGGTTCACCACCAGCACCGGTTCGGTGAACAGCGTGCCGCCGCCGCCCGCCGAGGGGCCCACATGCGCCTGCTGCTGCACCTGGTGCTGAACCTTGCCGGGGTTGTGGTTGGGCGGGGCGGCCTGCTGCGGCGGGGGCTGTCCGGGCTGGCCCGCGTGCGTATGGGCGGTCCACTGCGCACCGTCCCACCAGCGCAGCTGGTTCGGCGTGCCCTGGGGGTCGGCGTACCAGCCCGGAGGGGTGTTCGTAGGTGATGTCATGGCGGGCAGACTACCCCTCGCCCACCTGGAACGATGGGGTCAGGGAAGGCGCCAGTCCACGGGCTGCGCACCCTGCTGCGCCAGCAGCTCATTGGCGCGGCTGAAGGGACGGGAGCCGAAGAACCCGCGGTCGGCGGACATGGGGGAGGGGTGCGCGGATTCGACCGCCGGAAGGCTGCCCAGCAGCGGCCGTACGTTACGGGCGTCGCGGCCCCACAGGATGGCCACCAGGGGGCGGCCGCGCCCGGCCAGCGCCCGGATGGCCTGCTCGGTGACCTCCTCCCAGCCCTTGCCGCGGTGGGCGGCGGGGCGGCGCGGGGCCGTGGTGAGCGCCTTGTTGAGCAGCAGCACGCCCTGTTGGGTCCAGGGCGTCAGATCGCCGTTGGACGGACGCGGCAGAGCGAGGTCGGTGTGCAGCTCGCGGTAGATGTTCTCCAGACTGCCGGGCAGCGGCCGCACCTCGGGCGCCACCGAGAAGCTGAGCCCCACCGCGTGTCCGGGCGTGGGATAGGGGTCCTGACCGACGATCAGCACCTTCACCTCGTCGAAGGGCTGCTGGAAGGCGCGCAGCACATTCTGCCCGGCGGGCAGATAGGTGCGGCCTGCCGCGATCTCGGACCGCAGGAAGTCGCCCATCGCCGCGATGCGTTCCTCGACGGGCTCAAGTGCCTTGGCCCAGCCCGCTTCCACAATTTCATTCAAGGGTCGTGCTGCCACACCGCGTCACTCTAGTGGCTCAGCGGGTGGCCGCATGCCACCTCTCGATCACTCTCAGCCGATCACGGCGATCCCCCTCAGCCGATCACCGCGGCCCGGACACACAGCACATCGGGGAGGTGGTGGGCGATCTGCCGCCAGCTCTCGCCCTCGTCGGCGCTCGCGTACACCTCGCCGTTGCGATTGCCGAAGTAGACCCCGGCCGGATCGGCGTCATCGGTGCGCAGCGCGTCTCTCAGCACCACCCCGTAGTGCGGCTCGCCCGGCAGCCCGGCGCACCGCTCCTCCCAGCTGGCGCCCGCGTCCTCGGTGCGGAACACCCGGCAGCGGTAGCCCGGGGGGTAGCGGTCCGAGCCGTCGGCGGCCGGGAAGACGTAGGCGACGCCGCTCCGGCGCGGATGGACGGCGACCGCGAAGCCGAAGTCCGCCGGGAGGCCCTCGCTGATCTCGGCCCAGTGTCCGCCGCCGTCGTCGCTGCGGTACACCCCGCCGTGGTTCTGCAGATAGAGCCGGTCGGGGTCGACCGGATCCCGGGCGATCTTGTGGACGCACTGCCCGAACTCGGGATACCGATCCGGCAGGAAATCCGCCCTGAGTCCGCTGTTGGACGGCGCCCAGCTCTCCCCGCCGTCCGCCGAGCGGTACACCCCGCCGGAGGATACGGCGACCATGAGCGCCCGCGGGTCCCTCGGATCGGTGACGACCGTGTGCACCGCCTGCCCGCCGAACCCCTCGCCCCACTCCGGCCGCTGGGGGTGGTCCCACAGACTGCGGATGAACGCGAAGGTCTCCCCGCCGTCCTCGGAGCGGAACAGCGCGCCCGGCTGGGTGCCCGCGTAGACCACCCCCGGCTCGTCGGGCCCGGCCGGCTCCAGCTGCCACACCCGCTCCAGCGAGGTGTCGGTGCCCTCGGGGAACTTCACCGCGGGCCTGGCGGGCTCGTGCCAGCTCGCGCCGAGGTCGTCGGAGCGGAAGACCGAGGGGCCCCAGTGCGAGCTGTCCGCACCGGCCAGCAGCCGGGGACGGTCGCCCCGGGTGTCGATGCCGACGGAGTACACCGCCTGCATGGGGAAGTGGGGACCGGTGAAGTCCCAGCCCCCGCTGGAGCCGGGGCGGCCGAGGAAGAGACCCTTGCGGGTGCCGACGGCGAGCAGGACATCGTTCATGACGGCTCACTCCTTGGAGTGCGAGACGGGACGGCGGAACGGATGGATGTGTCTGTCATCACAGAGTCTGCACCCGCCCACTGACAACGGCCCGGAAGCAGTCGCGTCACCCGAGGGTGCATGCACCACAGGAGAGCATCCACGCCACAGGAGGTCACCCGCGCCACAGAAGGTCATGTGCGTCATACGAGAGGCTTCGTAATTTGACGATCGTCGTACTACGGTGGTTATCGTACTAAGCGGTGGTCCGGTCGGACCCCACGAGGAGAAACGGAGACGTTCATGAGTGCCCTCTTCGACCCCTTCACCCTGCGGTCGCTGACCATCCCCAACCGCCTCTGGATGTCGCCCATGTGCCAGTACAGCGCGGACCCGGACAAGGGTGCCGGGGTCCCGCACGACTGGCACTTCGTCCACTACGGTGCCCGCGCCGCCGGAGGCACCGGACTGATCCTGGTCGAGGCGACGGCCGTGTCCCCCGAGGGCCGCATCAGCCCCGGAGACCTCGGCATCTGGAACGACACCCAGGTCGAGGCGTTCCGTAAGATCGTCGGCTTCCTCAAGGGGCAGGGCACCGTCCCGGGCGTCCAGCTCGCCCATGCCGGCCGTAAGGCGTCCACCGACGCTCCCTGGAGAGGCGGCGCGCCGCTCGGCGCCGACCAGCGGGGCTGGCAGCCGCTCGGGCCCAGCACGGTCCCGTTCGACGAGGGCCATCCGGTGCCGGACGAGCTGTCCGAGGAGTGGATCGGCGAGATCACCCGCCAGTTCGCGGACGCCGCACGGCGCGCGCTCGCCGCCGGTTTCCAGGTGGCCGAGATCCACGGCGCCCACGGCTATCTCATCCATGAGTTCCTCTCCCCGCACAGCAACCGCCGCACCGATGGCTACGGCGGCTCCTTCGAGAACCGCGTCCGCTTCGCCCTGGAGGTCGTGGACGCGGTGCGCGCGGTCTGGCCGGAGGAACTGCCGCTGTTCTTCCGCACCTCGGCCACCGACTGGCTGGAGGAGAACGGCTGGACCCCGGACGACACCGTCCGGCTCGCCGCCCTGCTGAAGGACCACGGCGTGGATCTCCTCGACGTCTCCAGCGGTGGCAACGCCGCCGGTGTGCGCATTCCGGTGGAGCCGGGCTACCAGGTGCCGTTCGCCGCCCGGGTGCGCCGGGAGACCGGGCTGCCGGTGGCCGCGGTCGGGCTGATCACCGAGGCGGAGCAGGCCGAGAAGATCGTCACCAATGGTGAGGCGGACGCCGTGCTGCTGGGCCGCGAACTGCTCCGCGACCCCTTCTTCGCCCGCCGTGCGGCGGGCGAACTGGGCGGTCAGGTGCACAACCCGGACCAGTACCACCGCGCGGTCCGGTAGACCGCGAACGTCCCAGCCGTCCCGTCCGGGGCCTCGAGTAGTTCGGAGCTGAAGTAGTACGGCGATCGTCAAACTACACTGGAGGTCTCGGAACGAGGCGATGAGGAGCAGCCGTGCAGACGCAGACCACGCCGACCGCGTCCCAGTCCCAGCCCCGGGCGTCGTCCCAGCCCCAGACGTCCGGGCGCTCGCTGGAGCATCCGCGGTGCGAGGCGATCCGCCTCGAGGACGTGCTGCACGCGCTCTCCGACCCCATGCGGATGCGGGTGGTGCGGACGCTCGCCGAGGAGAACTGCGAGCTGTCCTGTTCGGTCTTCGACCTGCCGGTCAGCAAGTCCACCACCACCCACCACTTCCGGGTGCTGCGCGAATGCGGTGTGATCCACCAGATCTACCGGGGCACCGCCAAGATGAGCGCGCTGCGCCGCGCTGACCTAGACGCGCTGTTCCCCGGACTGCTCGACAGCGTCCTCGCCGCCGCGGCCCTCCAGGAGGGGCGCCTCGGCGGCGACCGGGGCTGAAGTCCGCCCGCCCGGCAGGTGGTTGAAGAGCAGATTGAGCGCGATCGCGGTGACGCACCCGGCGCTGATCCCGCTGTCCATCACCGTCTGGAACCAGTCCGGGAACTCCTTGTAGATCCCCGGTACGCCGACCGGCAGCAGCCCCACGGCGACCGACACCGCCACCACCGTCAGGTTGTGGTTGTCCCGGAAGTCCACCCCGGCCAGTGTGCGCAGCCCGCTCGCCGCGACCGTACCGAACATCACCAGACCGGCCCCGCCCAGTACCGGGGCCGGGATCGAGGCCACCACCGCACCCAGCTTCGGGCCCAGCCCGAGCACCACCAGCAGGCCGCCCGCCGCCGCCACCACCCAGCGGCTGCGCACCCGGGTCATCCCCACCAGGCCGACGTTCTGCGCGAAGGCGGTGTACGGGAAGGTGTTGAAGACCCCGCCGAGCACGGTCGCGGCGCCGTCGGCGCGCAGTCCGTCCGCCAGCCGCCGCCCGTCGACCGGGCGCTCGGTCAGCTCGCCCACCGCGATGAAGTCGCCGGTGGTCTCGGTCATCGTGACCAGCGCGACGACCAGCATGGACACCACCGCGGGCGTCTCGAACGTCGGGGTGCCGAAGTGGAACGGGGTGGAGACGCCGACCCAGTCGGCGTCGCCCACCCCGGAGAAGTCGGTGAAGCCCAGGGGTATCGCGGCCGCCGTCCCGGCCACGATCCCCACCAGCACCGCCACCCGGCCGAGGAATCCGGGCGCGAAGCGCTGCACGGCCAGGACCAGGACCAGCACCCCGGCGGCCAGGCCCAGGTTCTTCGGCGCCCCGAAGTCCGGCGCGCCCTGGCCGCCCGCCGCCCAGTTGCCCGCGACCGGCAGCAGCGAAAGGCCGATGATCAGTATCACCGTGCCGGTCACCAGCGGCGGGAAGAACCGCAGCAGCCGTCCGAAGACCGGCGCCAGCACGATCATCGCCACCCCGGCCACGATCACCGAGCCGTAGATCGCGCGCAGTCCGCCGCCCTGCGTGCCGATCAGCACCATGGGGGTGACCGCCGCGAAGGTGCAGCCCTGCATGATCGGCAGCCGGACGCCGAACCGCCACAGCCCCACGCACTGCAGGACCGTGGCGATACCGCACAGCAGCAGATCGGCGTTGATGAGATACGCCAGGTCGGCGGGGGACAGCTTCATCGCCCCGCCGACGATCAGTGGCACGGCCACCGCGCCCGCGTACATGGCCAGCACATGCTGGAGTCCGAAGGCGGCGAGCCGGCCGGGCGGCGGCACCTCGTCCACGGGATGGCGTACGGACACGGGCTGGCCTACGGACGTCATGGCGGCTCCTCGCGCGGCGCGGGGTTGGGCGGCGGGTCAGGGTGAGTCGACCGTAGAAGGCTTCAACAATCTGTTGATTTCAGGGGTGTTGCCGCCCTGTGTCAACCCCTTGGACCGCGCGGACCTGCCGCCGTACGCCACCCCCATGGAACGCGCGGACCTGTGGACCGCCGCTGGAAGCCGATCCTTGCCCGGCCCGGATCACTCCTGACCGCGCGCCGCGCCCAGCAGCCCCGTCCAGTCCGGGATCTTCACCTTCGTACGCCCCAGCGCCTCGCCGAGCGCCGCCTCGGCCGCCTCGATCCGCAGCCAGCCGGTCCACTCCACCGGCTCCACCCCGGCCTCGCGCAGCGCCCGCAGCGGATCCGCCACCACCGGGCGGGCGGCGAGCGCGTCCGCGTCGGCCAGCAGCGAGGCCACGGTCTCCTTGGCGCACGGCCGGTTGGTGCCGATCACCCCGGTCGGCCCGCGCTTGATCCAGCCCGCCACGTACTCCCCGGGCGAGGGCACGCCGCCGCGCAGCACCCGCCCCGCCGCGTTGGGGACCGTGCCGCGCTCCTCGTCGAACGGCAGGCCCGGCAGCGGCACACCCCGGTACCCCACCGACCGCAGCACCAGCGGCGCCTCGATGTCCTCGAACACCCCGGTGCCCGCCACCCCGCCGCGCCCGTCCGGCGCGCTCCGCTCGAAGCGCACCGCGCGCACCGCGCCCTCGCCCAGCAGCGCCACCGGCTTGAGGAAGAACCGCAGATGGATCCGGCGCGGGCGGCCCGTGGGCTCGCGCCGCGCCCAGTCGCGCAGCACCTCGACATTGCGCCGGTTGATCCCCGGCAGCCCCGACGGGTCCACATACGCCGGGTCCAGTGCCAGCTCCTCCGGGCGCACCAGCACATCGGCGCCGGTCAGCGCGCCCAGCTCACGCAGCTCCTTGGTGGTGAACTTCGCCTGCGACGGCCCGCGCCTGCCGATCATGTGGATGTCCGAGACCTGGCTCTCGGACAGTGTCCCGAGGGCGGCGTGCGGCACATCGGTGGGCCTCAGCTCCTCCGCCCCACGGGCCAGAATGCGCGCCACGTCCACCGCGACATTGCCCACCCCGATGACCACGGCGGAGCCCGCCCCGAGCGCGAAGGAGTCGACGGTCGCGTCGGGATGGGCGCTGTACCAGGAGACGAACTCGGTCGCGGAGAAGCTGCCCGGCAGCTCCTCGCCCGGAACGCCGAGCCGCCGGTCGGTCGCCGCGCCCACGCAGTAGACCACCGCGTGGTAGAGCCCCAGCAGCCGCTCGGGCACCAGCGGGGGCGGGCCCACCTGCACATTGCCGAGAAAGCTGACCCGGGGATGCTCCAGGACCGCGCGCAGCGTGTTCTGCAACGACTTGATCTTCTCGTGGTCGGGCGCGACACCGTAGCGCACCAGCCCGTACGGACAGGGCAGCCGGTCCAGCACATGCACCGACACCTCGGGGACGGCCTGCTGCTGGATGAGCGCTTGGGCGGCGTACACCCCGCTCGGCCCGGAACCGATGACCGCGACACGAAGCACGAGGAGCTCCTTCCGCCGGATGTCTCCAGCATCCCACCCGGTGGGGCGCCCTGTCCGGTACTACGCGCCGAGGGACCGGCCCGGGTGATGCCCCCCGGCCGCCGGTCCACGGGCCCGCGACCGCGCCGCGAGCCCGGCTCCAGGCCGGTCCAACGGTCCGCCGGGGCTCCACGCGCCGTCCGCTACGACATCTGCCGCATCCGCCGGATCTCGCTGCTCTGCTGCGCGATCACGTCGTTCGCCATCTCCTCCACCCGGACGTTGTTGCCCTGGGCCAGTACATCCGTGGCCATGGAGACCGCGCCCCGGTGATGGGCGATCATCAGCTTGAGGAAGAGCGCGTCGAAGTCGGCGCCCTTGGCGGCGCGCAGCCGCGCGAGCTGGGCCTCGGTGGCCATCCCCGGCATCTTCGCGTCATGGCCCTCGTGGCCGTCCCCTTCGCCGCCCTTCGGCTCGCCGCCGGCTGTCTTCTGCCAGGCCCGCATCGCCTCGATCTCCGGCTTCTGCCCGGACGCGATGCGCTCCGCGAGCCGCTTGACCTTCGCCGACTTGGCTCGGTCGGCGGTGAGGCCGGTCATCACCAGGGCCTGCCGATGGTGCTCGATCATCATGCGGACGTAGGAGCGGTCGGCCGTGTTGGGGGAGTCGTCGTCGCCCGCCTTCGCCGCCTCCTCGGCGGACAGCTTCTTCGCCGCCTCGCCGGGCTTGCCCGGCGCGATCACCGCGGGCTTTCCGTCCTTGCCCTTCCCCGCGTCGGCCCCACCGCCGCTCTCCGCGTCACAGCCGGTCAGGACGAGGGCCAGGGCGGCCGCGAGGGATGCGGAGTGGAGCGTCGTACGGCGGTTCAACACCGTGGCCTCCTGGGGCGCTTGGGATCCGCAGACCGTCTTAGCACGTCAGCGGGGCTCCCGATCCGGGCGCGTTGGGAAAATCTCTTTACGAACATGTTGCTACCTGTTGTGGTGTACATGGATAGAGCGATACTTCCCCCGGTCCGTCAACCGTTCAACTCCGAACGGAGACGGCTACAAAGGGAGGACGCAGTGAAGCCGTGGGAAAGACCTCCGCAGCGGCGCAGATACCTCGGCGCGGCCGCGGCCGCCTTCGGACTGGTGGCCACCTTGCTGGCCGCGGGCCCGGCGGCCGCCACGCCCGACCCCGGTGACGCTCCCCACAAGGAGCGGGTGACGAAGAGTCAGCAGTCGGAAGCCAGGGCCGCCATCGAGAACGGCGACATTCCCGGGGTGGACCAGATCGTCCACAGCGACAATGTCAGCCACCTCACCAACATCCCCAAGCAGGACCTCAAGGGCGTCAACTCCGACCTGGCCTTCCAGGGCAAGTACGCCTTCGCGGGCAACTACGACGGCTTTGTCATCTACGACATCAGCCGGCCGAAGAGCCCGAAGATCGTGAGCCAGGTGCTCTGCCCGGGCTCGCAGAACGATGTGTCGGTCTCAGGAGACCTGCTCTTCCTCTCCACCGACTCCTCGCGCAGCGACAACTCCTGCAACAGCACCACCCAGCCCGCGACCGACAAGTCCTCGTGGGAGGGCATGAAGGTCTTCGACATCAGCGACAAGCGGAATCCGGAGTACGTCGCCGCCGTCGAGACCTCCTGCGGTTCGCACACCCACACCCTGGTGCCCGAGCGCAAGGACGTGTACATCTACGTCTCCTCGTACTCGCCCAGCGCCACCTTCCCGGACTGCCAGCCTCCGCACGACGGCATCTCCGTCATCAAGGTGCCCCGTAAGGCGCCAGAGAAGGCCGCGGTCATCGACTTCCCCGTGCTCTTCCCGGACGGCGGAAACCCCGGTGGGCCCACCAACCCCGGCGTCTCCCAGACCACCGGCTGCCATGACCTCACCACGTTCCCCGAGCTGAAGCTGGCGGCGGGCGCGTGCATGGGCGACGGCATCCTGCTCGACATAGCCGACCCCGCGAAGCCGCGGGTCATCGACCGGGTCGAGGACAACGTGAACTTCGCCTTCTGGCACTCGGCCACCTTCAACGAGCGCGGCACCAAGGTCGTGTTCACCGATGAGCTGGGCGGCGGCGTGGCCGCGACCTGCAACACCGAGGTGGGCCAGGACCGCGGTGCCGACGGCATCTACGACATCGTCGGCAAGGGCGACAAGCGCAAGCTGGTCTTCCGGAGCTACTTCAAGATCCCGCGCCACCAGGCCGACACCGAGAACTGCGTGGCCCACAACGGCTCGCTGATCCCGGCCAAGGGCCGCGACATCATGGTCCAGGCGTGGTACCAGGGCGGCGTGTCCATCTGGGACTTCACCGACTCCGACCGGCCGAAGGAGATCGGCTACTTCGAGCGCGGGCCGCTCTCCACTGACACGCTCATCACCGGCGGCTCCTGGTCCGCGTACTACTACAACGGCTACATCTACTCCAATGACATCGACAAGGGCTTCGATGTCCTGAAGATCCACGACCGGCGCACCGACAGCGCCGAGTCGGTCCGGCTGCCCGAGCTCAACACGCAGACGCAGCCCGACTACCGCTGAGCGCCGGCTCCCTAGCCCAGAGCGCTCATCCGGCTCCCAGTCCAGCTCGTAGCGGTGGAACAGTTCCGCCCGCAGCCGCTCGGGCGCCATCGGCGCGCCCGGCAGCAGCACCGCGACCACCGCGCCCATCAGCAGGGCGCGCAGCAGCCGGTAGTCGGTCTCGGGGTCCTCGGAGCCGTAGCGCGTGACGGTGTCCCGCAGCAGGGCGGCCAGCCGCTGCTGCTCGGGGCACTGGATGAAGCCCTCGGCCGTGAGGATCCCCGCCATATGCGTCCGCATCAGCCGGGGCCGGTCCCGGGCCAGGCCCAGGATCGCGTCGATGGCCCGCGCCAGCAGCTCCCGCCCGGTCTCCTCGCCCTCCGGCCGCGGCTCCCGCTCGAGCCCCCGGGCCAGCTCCATGTGCATCAGCCGGTGCACGGCCGTCTGCAGCAGCTGCCGCTTGCCCGGGAAGTAGTACGACACCAGACCGCGGGCCGCCCCGGCCCGGTCGGCGATGTCGGCGAGGGTGGTCGCCTCGTAGCCGTGCTCACCGATCAACTCGACCGTCGCCTCCAGCAGACGGGCCTGGGATCGGCGCCGCAACTCCTCATTGACCGACGGGCTTCGGGGGACCATGCTGTAACTCCTGCGTTGGCTGGCTGTCAGTCAATATACTCAGGGGACGTGCGGTTGTCCGCCGTTCCCTTGGGGGCGGACGCATGTCTCCGCCGGTTCGGGCGACACGGGGGGATTGCCCGAACCGGTGGGTTCGCGCCTTTGGGGCGCCTTTGGAATCCCTCGCGGGGCCCGGCCTTCGGGCGCTAGGGAGCCGTGGCGGCGTCCGGCAGCGGGCCGAGAATCGCCCGCAGGGCGTCCGGGCGCCGGTCCACCGGGAGATGGTCCACCAGATGGACCCGGCAGCCCAGGGCCGCCGCTCCCGCGTCCGCCCGGCGGTCGTCGCCCACCATCACGGTGTCACCCGGGTCCAGCCCCAGCGCGTCGCACGCGGCCTGGAACAGCCGTGGATCCGGCTTCTGGACGCCGTGCTCGTACGAGAGCGCATAGGCGTCCACCAGCCCGTCCAGGCCGTGGGCGCGGAAGACCGGGCGCGGATCCCAGCCGATGTTGCTGACCACCGCGATCCGCACCCCGCGCCGGCGCAGCTCGCCCAGCACCTCCGGGGCGTCGGGGTAGGGCCGCCAGGCGGCGGGCTCCCTATGGCGGTCGTAGAGGGCGTCGTAGAGCTCGGGGCGGGGGAGCGGCACCTGGCGGGCCAGCCCGGTGTAGGCGGCCCGGTGCAGCTCGGCGTCGCGGTCCCGTACGCGCCACACGTCCTCCAGGTGTGGCGGCACCGCGACCGGCGGGGCGCCGCCGGGAAGCGCCCCGGCGTCCTCCAGGTCCCGCGCGTACCGTACGAACTCCTCGTCCGCGACGGCCGTTCCGGTCCGCTCCAGCGCGGCACGGAGCCAGGACTCGGTGGACTCGACGCGGAACAGCGTCCCCGAGAAGTCGAACAGGGCGCCCTTGATGGTCACAGTTGACGCTCCCTCATCTTCGATGTGGGCCAGGAGCCAGGACTTCCGGCATCGTATGCCGTGGGTCCGGCCTCGTTCAGCCACCGGCGCATCCGTTTCGGCCGTTTTGCTGGCAGATAAATCCCGGCCGAATCAAGGCGCAGGGTTTAGGGGATTCATGAGGTGGAGGCCGTTTATGGTCTCGCTGTCGTGGTGATCATACAGGGGTCAATCCCCGCGACTCCGACCGAGGCGGGGCAGGCGATATCTGCTGAGCGCGAGGAGGTTGCCGGTAATGGTACGTGACATGACGTTGAGGCAACCGGGGGATGCCCACGGGTTGGGTGCGTGCCGGTCCGGAGTCCGCCGTGGCGGGCGTGGAGCGGTGACCGACCGGGGTGGCTGCTGGTAAACGCCAGCTTTGCGGGAAGCAAAGAAGATTGCCGGTTCCACAACCGGTTTCATAGGCTGAGCTGTATTCGCGTCGGTATGCCGCACTCTCCCTTTCTCCTGCGCGCCGTCGCCGGTGGCGTCCCGCCCTTTCTGGGGTGTGCGGACAGGCCGCCCGCTCAGTTGGGCATGATCACACGGGGGACACGGGGGCGGGTAACCGTGGCTGAGGTCACAACCGAGGGAAGGTATCGTTCCGGTTGTGTCTCTGCTTGTATGACCGTCAAGACCACTGGCTCCCACCGGAGGTGATCCACATCAGGGAATTCGGCGCCGCCGACGCAGCGGATATCTGTCTCGTCAAAGAGATTTTCTTCCGCGGGGTGGGATGACCGCGGAGATCAACTCATCGCTCAAACGCAACCCCCACAGCGAGGACTGATGAGTATGGGACTGACAGATTATCAATCCGAGCTCCGCGACGTTCTTGGCACGGCAGCAGAAGGCAATGGCGGGCTTCTTCAAGTGATCGGGGGCCCCGGTGTCGGGAAGACCACCTTATTGGGAAGTCTGAAGGAGCAGGCGGCCGCATCGGGCGCGGTCTGTCTCACGGCGTCCGGATTCGCGGACGACGCCGCCATTCCGTTCAATATCGTGGAACAGCTGATCCGGTCCTCCACGGCCACCGGGGCATTGGACGTCGTGGCACGCTGGAGGACCGCCGGGGAGCGGTATGCGGAAGCCGAACACGACCTGCTGAGAAGTCTGGTCCGGGAGATATCCGATGTGCTGCACCGCATCGCGGGCGGCAGGCAGCTGATCCTCGCGGTCGATGATGCCGAGCATGCCGACTATCCCTCCCTGATGTGCCTTCTGCATATCGCCCGGCATGCGTCCGGCACTCGCACACTCGTCGTGATGAGCAGCGGGCAGACCCACCACCTGTGCAGCCGCATTCACAGCTTCCACCACCTCTACAAGATCGATATCGGCACTCTCCCGGAGTCCGGGGTCGGACGCCTGCTGGAGCGGCACGGTGACGCCGGCCTCGCCGACCGAATCCGCGCCTCCTGCCACGCCATCAGCGGAGGGAACCCGAGGCTGGTCAAGGCTCTGTTGCGGGACCATCTCAAGGCCGCTCGGAGCGGGGCAGGCGGAGATGTCGCGGTCGGAGCGGAGTTCCGGGAGTCCTACCGCCGGTGTCTGCTGTGCCATCAGACGCCGCTCCAGGTGGCACAGGCGCTCGCCGTGCTCGGCCCGTACGGCAGCCCATGGCGAGTGGCCGGTCTGCTCGAATTCGGTGAGGAACGCATATTCCGGGCCATGGACCTCCTCAACTCCGCGGGCCTGCTGGAGGACGGGCGTTTCCGGCACCCCGTGGCCCGTTCCGTCGCGCTGGACACGCTGACGGCGGACGACCGGGCCCGCCTCAGCGCGAAAGCGGCCGAACTTCTGTATGCCGAGGGGGCCGACCCGATCGCGGTGGCGGAACTCCTGGTCACCGCCGACAAAACGCCGGATCAAAAGGGCGTGGCGGTGCTCTGGCAGGCGGCTCAGAAGCATCTCGACGAGGGTCGTACGGAGGAGGCGATCGCCAGCCTGCGGCTCGCCGACCGCGCGGACCTCGGCCGGCGGGAGCACATGGACATTCTGATGGCGCTGGTCGGCGCCTTATGGTCCAGCAATCCGGCGACCGCCGAACCCGAACTGGACCGCCTGCTGGCCGAGATCCGCACGGAATCCCCCGCGGACATCCCGGAGCAGTATCAGTGCTTCCTGCTCTTCATGGTGCTGTGGTTCGGCCGGTACGCGGATGCGGAAGAAACCTTCAAATGGTCGTCGGGCAGTGGTGCCACCGATACCGCGTCCAGTATGGCCGCTCTGCGGGTGACCCGGCAGTGGGTCACCTTCCTCAAACCCATGCTGATCCATGACTTTCCCGGGCAGGATGCCCTGGATGGGGAAGTCGACGGTTTGTGGGCGGCCAATCTGGAGCACGGCCTTCAGCTCTCCGTGGACGAGCTGGGCATGGAAATCGGGCATCTTCAGGATCCTCGGCAGGTGGCGGACTTCTCCCCCGACACCATGCATCTCCTGTCACCCTCCAACCATTTCTGGTTCGCTTACGCATACGCCTGCCGTATCGTCTGGGCACTGGCCGCCAGGGGAGAATCGGAGGCTGCGGACCGGCTGTGCGGGGCGCTTTTCACCGCGGCCGACAAGTTGAACATGAAGACCCCGTGCGCCGTCGCCCTGTCCATGCGTGCCTATATCCGATGCCGCCATGGGGATTTCACTACCGCCATTGAACTCGCGGGTACGGCATTGCGGTCCATCCCACCGCGCGGCTGGGGCGTCGCCATCGGATTGCCGCTGTCCGTGCTGGTGGCGGCCCACACCGCCATCGGCAGACTCGAAGAGGCCCAGCGGTATCTGCATTACTGGGTTCCGAAGGAAATGTTCGACAGCGTGGTGGGACTGGAGTACCTCCGGGCCCGGGGGCAGTACTGCCTGGCCACCAACCGCCCGTACGCCGCGCTGAACGACTTCATGGTGAGCGGAATGCTGATCGACCAGTGGCCCGTGGACTTCGGTGACCTGGCGCCCTGGCGCGTCGACGCCGCCGAGGCGTATCTGCGGGTCCACGAGGCGGCGGAGGCCAAGAGACTCGCCCTGGAGGAACTCAAGCTGTCGCCGGACCGACCCCTGAGCACCCGGGGCAGAGCGCTGCGCATCCTGGCCATGGCCGAGGACCCGGACAAGCGCAGGCTGCTCCTCTACCAGTCCGCCAAGTGCCTGCGCGAGCAGGCCGACCGTTATGAACTCGCCCGCACCCTCGCCGAGCTCAGCCAGGACTACCTCAGCACCGGGGAGACCCAACAGGCGCGCACCACCTGGCACGAGGCGCGGAAGCTGATGGACGAGTGCGGGATGAGCGCTCAGCACGAAAGCCGACGAGAGCTCGTCGTGGACGGTGTGGAGAGCGCCGGGAGCTCTCGGCCGCTCCAGGACGCGGGGCAGTCCGAACACGCCGAGGGCGACGTCCCCGGCACACCGGCCGAGAGCGCCGAGCAACCCGTGCTGTCGGAGGCCGAGTGGCGCGTGGCCACGCTGGCGGCGTCCGGAATGACCAACCGGCAGATCGCCAAGAGCCTGTACATCACCGTCAGCACCGTGGAGCAGCATTTGACCCGCGTCTACCGCAAGCTCTCGGTGGGAAATCGGCAGGAGCTGTCACGCCGTCTGTGGCTGCTCATCGGTGCCACGGGATCGTCCTCCGGCTGAGCGCCGCCGAGGCAAGGGGGGATAGGGGAGTGGTTAGGGGACTGGGGAGCGGGCGCGCGGACCAGACTTGGCAATCCGTAGGGCGGCGCAGTGGTGGCGATGGAGCGACTGACGGGACGGACAGGCATGGACGAGATACGCGACTACCCCGAACTGCGGGCTGCTGCATGCCCGTTCTCACCCCCGCCGGGATACGAGGAGCTGCGCGAGCGGTCCGCTGTCACCCGGGTGCGGATGTGGGACGGCAGCACCCCGTTCCTCGTCACCGGCTATCACGAGGCGCGGACCGTGCTCGGCGACGACCGGTTCAGCGCCGACGGCACCCACAAGGCGATGCCCCGCTTCGTGAAGTTCGAGGTGCCGGCCGATGTGTTCAACCTCGGGAGGATGGACGATCCGGAACACGCCCGGATCCGCCGCATGCTCACCGCGCACTTCACCATCCGGCGCACCGAGGCGATGCGGCCGATGATCCAGGACATCGTGGACGGCCTCCTGGACCGGCTGGTCGCCGAGGGACCGCCGGCCGACCTGGTGGCCGACTTCGCCTTCCCCCTGCCGTCCCAGGTGATCGCCGTGATGCTGGGGGTCTCGGACGCCGACTTCGCCGAGTTCCAGCGGGCGTCGCAGGGGGTCATGGACTTCACCGTGTCGACCGAGGAGATGGGCGCCGCGCTCGGGGTCATGGTGGACTACGTCTCCCGGATGTGTGCGGCCAAGCGTGCCGCCCCGGGAGACGACCTCCTCAGCCGGCTCATCGTCGACCAGGAGCGGACGGGCGCTCTCACCCAGCAGCAGGTGGTCGCCACCGCCCTGGTGCTGCTGCTGGCCGGGCACGAGACCACCGCCAACATGATCGCCCTGTCCACCGTCCTGCTGCTGCGCAACCCCGACCAGCTCGCCCGGCTGCGCGCGGACCCCGGGCTGATGCCCAACGCGGTGGACGAACTGCTCCGGTACATCACGATCGTCCAGGAGGGCACCGGACGGGTGGCCATCGAGGACGTCGAGGTCGGCGGCGTGCTCATCCCGGCCGGTGAAGGGGTGATCATCAACCTGCCCAGTGCCAACCGCGATCCCCACTTCGCGGACGCCCACGAGCTGGACCTGAGCCGGCCGAACGCCCGTGAGCACGTCGGGTTCGGCTTCGGAGTGCACCAGTGCCTGGGGCAGACCCTGGCCCGGGTCGAGCTCCAGATCGCCCTGGAGACCCTGTTGCGTCGGCTGCCGACGCTGCGCCTGGAGGTCCCGTTCGAGGACCTGGCGTTCCTGTACGAGTCGATGAACTTCGGCGTCGCCCGTGTGCCCGTCGCCTGGTGACCGATGCCTGGTGACCGATGACTGGTGACCGATGGCCGATGGCCGATGGCCGATGACCGCCGACCGGAGGCCGGGCGGACAACAGAAGGAGAGGGGAGCACCATGGTGAAGGTCTCGGTGGATCAGGAGAAGTGCTGCGCGGCCGGACACTGCGCGCTGGCCGCGCCGGAGGTGTTCGACCAGCGGGAGGAGGACGGGGCCGTCATCCTGCTGGACCCGAACCCGCCGCTCGCGCTCCGCGACAGCGTCGCCGAGGCGTCGTTCCTCTGCCCGGCCGCCGCGATCGCGGTAGAGGATTAGTAGAGGATTAGCAAGCGCTCCACACCCGATCGCGGCCCCGGCGAGGCTTCTCGCCGGGGCCGCGCAAGCGAGGGGAAGGCAGTCTTTTGACCACGTCGACTTCCAGTCCGGCCGCCAGTTCCGCGTCCGCAACCCGGCAGGTCACCGTCGGGCTGGCCGAACGCTCGTACACCGTCCACATCGGACACGGTGTGCAGCGGCTGCTCCCGCGGGTGGTGGCCGCCCTGGGCGCGCGCAAGGCGGTGGTGGTCACCGCGCGGCCCCCCGAGCGGACCCCCGACCCGGGCGTGCCCTCGCTCGTCGTACAGGCGCGCGACGGGGAGGAGGCCAAGGACCTGGCCGCCGTGACGGACCTGTGCCGCCGGTTCGTCGGATTCGGGCTGACCCGCTCGGATGTGGTGGTGTCCTGCGGCGGCGGCACCACGACCGACACGGTGGGCCTGGCCGCCGCCCTCTACCACCGGGGCACCCCGGTCGTCCATGTGCCGACCTCGCTGCTGGCCCAGGTGGACGCGAGCGTCGGCGGGAAGACCGCCGTCAATCTGCCCGAGGGCAAGAACCTGGTCGGCGCCTACTGGCAGCCCGCGGCCGTGCTCTGCGACCTCGACCACCTGGACACCCTGCCCGAACGGGAGTGGCGCAACGGCCTCGGCGAGATCGCCCGCTGCCACTTCATCGGCGCGCCCGATCTCGACCGGCTGCCGCTGCTCGACCAGATCGCGGCCAGTGTGACGCTCAAGGCGGGTGTCGTCGCCGCGGACGAACGCGACTCGGGTCTGCGCCACCTCCTCAACTACGGCCACACCCTGGGGCATGCGCTGGAACGTGCCACCGGGTTCGCACTGCGGCACGGGGAGGGCGTGGCCATCGGCACGGTGTTCGCCGGGCGGCTCGCCGGCGCGCTGGGGCGCATCGGCCCGGAGCGGGTCGCCGAGCACCGTGACGTGGTCGCCCGCTACGGCCTGCCGACCGGGCTGCCCCCGCATGTGGCCGTCCCCGAGCTGGTGGAGCTGATGCGGCTGGACAAGAAGGCCACCGATGGGCTGACGTTCGTCCTGGACGGCCCCGAGGGGCCCGGACTGGTGGGCGGGATCTCCGCGGAGACGGTCAGCGCCACCCTCGCGGAGATGCCCCGCGAGCCGGAGGGGTGATACGCCGCGGTATTCGGCCCGTTCGCTTTAGGGGCACACAGTCCCGGTAGGGGGTTGACCGTACGGCGCGCGCCCTGGATATCAGAACAGCGCGGCGCGTAAATCGAGATGCGTTGGGGTCGGTTAGGGGGCGGAGGCTCCGGTAGGGGTTGATGCTGGTCCGGGCGTGCTGATGGAATCGTTTCCCGATCAACGTTTGGTCTGACCCAAGGGCCGCGAGTCCGCATTTCGTCGACCTCGATCGGGGACCATGAACATGCCCTACAGCTATGCCATGCCGGTGAATACCGAGCGGAATTCCCCTCCGACGGACAGGATGTGGAATGCCGCGGCGCACCTCGGACATCCATTCGGTGACTCTCCGGTGCGGTCCGGGCGGGCCCTTCTTGTGGACGGACCGCTGGCATGCGGAAAGACGACCCTGCTCCGGTCGTTCGCCGAGCGAGCCTCGGAGGCCGGCCAGCTCGCCGTCACGGCGACGTGTTCCCCCAGTGAGCGGGACCTCCCGTTCGGTGTCGTCTCCCAACTGGCCCGCGGCGTCTGGAAATCACCGGGCGGGCTGCCCGAGGTGCCGGGGCTGTCGGCCCTCCTCCACGGGACCAGCGATCCGGCCGACGAGGCCGAGGTCGCCCGCCTGTGCCATCGGCTGTGCACCTCGCTGATCGACCATGCGGAGCACACGCCGCTGCTGCTCGCCGTGGACGATGTGCGGCACAGCGACCCGGCCTCCGCGCACTTCCTCCTCCAGCTGGTGCGCCGCCTGGACTCGGCACGGATCGCGGCCGTGTTCACCGACGACCTGAGCCTGCCCGCGCCGTCCCTGCCGCTCCGCTACGAGCTGCTGCGCTCCCAGAGCCTGCACCGCATCGGCCTGGGCCCGCTCACCCCCGGTCAGGTGGCCGAGGTGGTCGTGGCGGAGCTGGGGGAGACCGCGAGCCACCGCACCGGCGACGTCTACGCCGCCACCGGCGGCAACCGGCTGTTGCTGCACACCTTGCTGTCCGACTACCGCGAGCACGGCGAGCCCCGCCAGACGGGCTACGGCCAGTCCTTTCTGAGCTGTCTGCACCGCAATGAGCCGATCTTCCTGGACGTGGTGCGCGCGCTGGCCGTGGTGGGCGCCTCCTTACCCGCCGTCGACCTCGCCTGGCTGACCGGACACGAGCCCGAGCCCATCAGCCAGGTGCTGGCGGCGCTGACCGGGGCCGGGCTGATGGACGAGGGCGCGTTCCGGCACGAGACGGCGCGGCTCGGCGTGCTCAACGACATGCCGGCGCGGGCGCGCAGGACCCTGCACCAGCGGGCCGCGCGGCTGCTGCACGACCAGGGCAGGCCCGCCACCACGATCGCCCGTCATCTGGTGCGGGCCGGGCGGATCCCCGACTCCTGGCCCGCGGAGGTGCTGCTGGAGGTGGCCGAGCAGGTGGCGGTGGGCGAAGAGCCGTCCATCGCCGTCGACTTGCTGGAGCAGTCCTTCGAGCAGTGTCCGCACGAAGAGCGGCGCGCCGCCCTGCGGGCCAAACTCGCCGAGGCGGAATGGAAGATCAACCCCTCCACCGCCACCCGGCATCACACACCGCTCTACGACGCCGTCCGCGCCGGCCGGCTCGGCCTCCCCGACAGCGTCACCCTCCTTATGCAACTCCTGTGGAAGGGCGGTCTGACCGACGTGGAGGGGCTGCTCGCCCATCTGCGCGAAGACCCCGCCGCCGCGGACCAACTGCACGCCATCGAGGCGGCGCTCACCTGCACCTACCCCTGGCTGGCCGAGCGGCGGACCGCCCCGGCGCACCACGGTGGCTCAGCGGCCACCCGGGCGGCGGTGTGGCCCCGGGCCGGCACCGTGCTGGCGGACGTGCTCACCGGTGGGCAGACCCATGACACCGTACGGCGCGCCGAGGAGGTACTGCGTGAACTGCAGCTCGGCCACGACCCGGCGTGCCAGGAGCAGGCGGGGTTGTTCGCCCTGCTCGCGCTGGTCTACGGCGGCCGGATCGACCTGGCGTCCGCCTGGTGCGAGGGTGCGCTCGGTGAGACCGGCGGGGGACCGCACGTCCCCATGCGGCAGGCGGTGCTGGCGGCGGCCAGGTCGGAGATCGCCCTGCGCCGCGGTGACCTCGCCGAGGCCGCGGAGCGGGCGCGGGCCGCCCTCACTCATGCCTCCCCCGGCGCGTGGGGCGTGGCGATCGGGCTGCCGCTCGGCTCCCTCATCCTGGCGTGCACACGGATGGGCCGGTATGAGGAGGCGGGGTTCCATGTCGCGCAGACCGTGCCCAACGCCATGTTCAAGAGCTCCTACGGGCTGCACTACCTGTACGCCCGCGGCCACTACTTCCTCGCGGCGAACCGCCACCAGGCGGCGCTCGCGGACTTCCTGCTGTGCGGCGAGCTGCTCACCGACTGGGGGCTGAGCAGCGGCTGCGACCCGGTGCCGTGGCGGATCGGGGCGGCGGAGGCATGGCTCGCACAGGGCAACCACGACCAGGCCCGGATCCTGGTCTACCAGCAGCTCAGCCGTCCGCACACGGACGGGGCCAGGGCCCGCGGGCAGTCGCTGCGTCTCCTGGCGGCCACCAGTTCGGCCAAGCGGCGGCCGCAGTTGCTCAACGAGGCGGTGGGGCTGTTCACCGAGCAGGAGGACAAGTACGAGCTGGCCCGTACGCTGTGGGACCTCAGCCAGGCGTACCACGCGCTCGGCGAGAAGAAGCAGGCCCGCCGGACCATGCGCCGGGCCTGGCACGTGGCGAAGATGTGCGACGCGGCGTCGCTGTACGAGGAGTGGCTGCCGGCGGACGACCCGTCCCAGGCCACGGCGCTGATGCCGAAGTCGGACACCGGGATCGAGCGGTTGACGCACTCCGAACGGCGTGTCGCGTCGCTGGCTGCCATGGGCTACACCAACCGGGAGATCGCCGGGAAGCTGTACGTCACGGCCAGCACCGTGGAGCAGCATCTGACCCGGGTGTTCCGCAAGCTGGACATCAGGCACCGGGAGCAACTGCCCACCGAACTCTACGCCGACCGCATGGAGTTGGCGTGACAGCGGGCGGGGGGGGCGCCGGGCGCGGCGGGGCCCGCCGCGGTGTATTCCCGGGGGGGCCGCGCGGGGGGGCGGCGGCGGGGGTTCGCCGCGGCGCCCTCGGCGGCCCTGCTGGGGCTCGGCGACTGCGCGCTGGAGACC
>NZ_JBHYVB010000095.1:26236-41269 GCF_042750115.1 Streptomyces sp. NPDC059455 | reverse complement strand
CGGCGACCCCCGAAAACAAACCCTCACATATCGTCGGCCGCGTCTGTGGTGTATAAGAGACAGGCGCCTTCCCGCCGCCCCGCGAGCAGATCCGCGCCGCGCCGCCCGAGGAGATAGGTCGACACCGCGGGGGCCGCCGCGCCGAGCAGCGCGGCGGCCCCCATCAGCACCCCGATGGTGACCAGGGCCGAGCGCGGTTCACCCTCGACCACCCCGTCGACCACCCTGCCGAGCAGCAGCACCGGGAGCACCTGGAGCGCCGCCCCGGCCACCGTGGTGAGCACGGTGGCGGCCGTCAGCCAGGGCACCTCGCGGCAGTGCGCCGTGACCCATCGGGTGGCCACGCGTCCGGTCGCCGTGCGCAGGGTTGCCGGGGCCAGGGTGACACGCGCGTCGGTGACGCTCACCCCCGGCCGGCCGACGTGACGAGCTGGTCGATCGCGTACGGCAGGGACAGCAGGGTGCTCTGGGACATGGCCGCGCCGACGGCCGGGCCCTCGCTGTCCAGCAGATACGACACCTTGTTCTTCTTCACGGCGTCCAGGTTGGTGAACAGCTGGAATTTCTTCAGCGCCCGCTGGTCCGCCTTGTCGTTGATGACGAAGACGCGGTCGACGTCGACCAGGTCGACGCGCTCGGGGGAAAGGACCGTGAAGAACTTCCCGCCCGCGGCCTTGTCGATCTTGGTCTGGTAGGTGAAGCCGATGCCCGTCACCAGCCGTCCGCGCACATCGGTGGAGGTGAACGGCGCCACCGAGTTCTTGTACCAGGACAACGCGACGGCGGTCTGGTTCGCGAACTTCGGATGCGCCTTCTTGGCCGCGCCGAGCTTGTCCTGGATGCCCTGCACCAGCTTGGTGCCCTGGTCCTCCTTGCCCAGCGCCTTGGCGATCTGCACGGCGTTGTCCTGCCAGGGGGCGCTGAACGGCTCCTTCTCGCCCTTGGTGCGGCCGACGGTCGGGGCGATCTGGGAGAGCTTGTCGTAGGCGGCCTTGTCGATCTCGGAGTAGACCGCGACGATCAGATCCGGCCTCAGGGCGGCGATCTTCTCGTAGTTGGGGCCGGAGTCGCCGTTGTTCATGACGACCTCGGGCCGGGTGTCGCCCCACTTGTCCTTCACCCAGGGCCACTGGGTGTTGATGTCCGGCTTCCTGCCCGCCGGGTTCGGGTACTGGTCGACCATGCCGACCGGTCTGACACCGAGCGCCAGCATGGCCTGGTCGTCCGTGTAACCGACGGAGACGACCCGCTGGGGAGCCTTGGTGATCTTCGTAGATCCGAACGCGTGCTCCACGGTGACCGGGAACGCACCGGAGGCGGCAGCCGGGGCGTCGTCACTCGCTTCGTCCGCCGAGTCGGAACCACATCCCGCGAGGAGGCCGACGCCGAGGGCCGCCGCGGACAGCGCCGCCGCTAACCGCCGCCATGGCGTCATACGCGTCGTTCGATGGAGAAGCATCCGGAATCCCTTGCTATCGCGCTGTCCGTTACAGATCTGACTAAGGGCAGGCAAACCTTATCCCGTGGAAGTGAGGCTAGCCTAGCCTTACTTGGGAATTCCTTCCCGGAACCTGACCGAGCCGGACATGGGTGCGGCCGATCGGCACGATGAGCGGCCGGTCGCCCACCGGGTCGTCAATGACCGTGGCACGCAGCCCGAATGCCTCGTCCAGCAACTCGGCGGTGATCACGTCACGCGGGTGCCCCTGCGCCAGGATCGAACCCGCCCGCATCACGATGAGGTTGTCGCTGTACCGCGTGGCCAGATTGAGGTCGTGCAGCACCATGACCACGGTGCGGCCCGACTCGTGCAGGTCGTCCACCAGGTCGAGCACATCGATCGCGTGCGCCAGGTCCAGGTAGGTGGTCGGCTCGTCGAGGAGCAGCAGATCGGTGCCCTGGGCCAGGGTCATCGAGATCCAGACCCGCTGGCGCTGCCCGCCGGACAGCGAGTCGACCGGGCGGTCGGCCAGATCCGACACTCCGGTCATGGCCAGCGCGCGCTCCACGACACCGGCGTCGTCCGACGACCACTGCCGCAGCCAGCTCTGGTGCGGATGACGCCCCTTCGCGACCAGGTCGGCCACCGTCAGCCCCTCCGGCGCGACCGGCGCCTGCGGCAGCAGGCCCAGCTTCTTCGCCACGTCCCTGGTCCTGAGCTTTACGATGTCCTCGCCGTCCAGCACGACTGCCCCCTTGGCCGGTTTGAGCAGCCGGGTCAGGGTGCGCAACAGGGTGGACTTGCCACAGCCGTTGGGACCGATGATCGTGGTGATCACGCCGGGCGGGATCGTCACGTCCAGGTTCTCGATGACGGTCCGGCCGCCGTACCCGACCGTGACGCCTCTGGCCGCGAGCCGCGCATTGCCCTGGGCCGCGGACTCGATGTCGGTGATGCGCTCGGCGCTCACAAGTCCCCCTGTATCGAGGTTTCGCCTGATGTTGTTGCCATCTATCTGAGGTTCGCCCGCACCAGCAGATAGACGAGGAAGGGGCCGCCGATCGCGGCGGTGACCACGCCGACCGGGAGAGTGATCGGCAGCGCCGTACGCGCGACCAGGTCCGCGCCGATCAGCAGCAACGCTCCGACCATGCCGGAGGCCACCATCGGCGGCGTCGGGCACCTCGCCAGACGCATCGCCACCTGCGGCGCCACCAGCGCGACGAACGGGACCGGGCCCGCGGCGCTCACCGCCACAGCGGCCAGCAGGACCGCGCACAGCAACAGGACCGCCCGCACCATCGAGTACCGGACGCCCAGGCCGGCGGCGACCTCGTCGCCCAGGTGCATCGGCTTGAACTGGAACGCGACACAGGACACGACGACCAGGAGCACGAGCGTGCACCACAGCGCCACCCGGACCTCGCCCCACGAGCGGCCCTCCAGCGAGCCGACCAGCCACGCCTGCGCCCGGGCCACGTCCTTGATGTCGGCCGTGGCCAGCAGCCATGTGGTGATCGCCTCCATCACGGCGCTCACCGAGATACCGATGAGGATGAGCCGGAAGCCGTCGATACCGCGCCGCCACGCCAGGAAGTACACCAGCAGCCCGGTTCCGAGACCGCCCGCGAGCGCCGCCGCGGACAGGCCCACGGCGCTGACGACCGCCGCGGCGGTCCCGCCCGACACCGTCACCAGGAACACCGCGACCGCGCCGGCGCCCCCGGTGATCCCCAGAATGTCCGGGCTGGCCAGCGGATTGCGGGCGATGGACTGCGTCAGCGCCCCGGACACCCCCAGCGCGACTCCCACGATGAGCCCGGCCAGGGCACGCGGCATCCGCAAGTCCATGATCACGAACTTGTCGACCCGCTCGCCCCCGCCGAGGATCGTGGCGATCACCCGGGACAGGCCGATAGGGAAGTCCCCAACGCCGATGGACAGGCAGAACACCAGGAAGGTGGCCGCGGCCAACAGCAGCGTGACGCTTACCAGCCAGGGCCGCCACACGAACGACACCTGGCCGAGCCGCACGCCCGGTGCCACCGATCGCTTCACATCCGTCCCGCTCATGCGTTCTTGAACTTTCCGAGCCACACCAGGGCCGCGAAGAACGGGGCGCCCAGGAGAGCTACGACGACACCCGCGTCCAACTCACCCGGCCGCACCACCAAGCGCCCCACGATGTCGCAGACCAGGAGGACCACGGCCCCGAGCAGACCCGCGTACGGCACCAGCCAGCGGTAGTCCGGCCCGGTCAGATACCGGGCCACATGGGCCACCATGAGCCCGAGGAACGCGATGGGGCCGCACGCCGCCGTCGCCGCGCCCGCCAGCAGGGTGATGGCGACGATGCCGACGGTCCGGCTCAGCGCGATGTTCACGCCCAGCCCCCGCGCCACGTCGTCACCCAGGCTGAGCAGGTTGAGGGCGGGCAGCGTGGTCAGCGCCAGCACCAACCCGACGGCGATGAACAGGGTCACCGGCCGGATGACGTCGAATCCGACACCGGCCACGGAGCCCGCGTTCCAGAACCGCAGCGCGTTCAGCGACGCCTGGTCCGACAGCGCGACCGCCGTGGTCATCGCCGCCAGGAACACCGTGATCCCCTGCCCGGCCAGTGCGAGCGTCAACGGGTTGCCGGCCCCCCGGCCGATGCTCGCCAGCCCGAACACCACCACACCGGCGACCGCCGCCCCCAGGAAGGCGAACCAGACATACTGGAACGGGTCGGTGAAGCCGAACAGGGCGATCACCGACACCACGGCGAACGAGGCGCCGGCGTTCACCCCCAGCAGGCCCGTGTCGGCGATCGGATTCCGCGTATACCCCTGGATCAACGCCCCGCCGACTCCCAGGGCGATGCCCGCCACGATCGCGAGCACCGTCCGGGGCACCCGCACGGTCCGCACGATGAGCCTGATCTCGGTGAGCCGCTGGTCGGAGTCCGGCGCCGCGAACAACCCGTGCCACACCTCGCCGGGACTCAACGCGCGCGCACCGACAGCCAGCGACACCGCCCCCGCGATCACGAGGAGCGCCACGAGCGTGCCCATACCCACAACCCGCCGCCGTCGGGCCTCTGTTGTGCCCCTGGCCAAGGGGCGCTCAATCGCAGTCGTGCCCATGTCTCAGTACGTCATCCCTACCGGGCGGTGCAGCCGACGCCGTCGGCGGCCGACCGGGCCTCCTCGGATGCGGATGTGACACCCCTGTCGAGGAGCGAGTCCAGGATCTCGCCGACCCTGATCGCGGTGTTGGACAGCAGAGACGATGTGATGCCGTGCGTGTGCTCCGTGCCGCCTTGCAGATAGATTCCGCAGCGCAGCCCCGGGTCCGTCACGATGCGGTAGTCACGCTCGACACGGAAGCGGCCCTCGTCGTCCCTGGGGCAGCGGTCGGCGACTTCGCCGAGGAGGCCCAGGGGGTCAACGGGGCTGTAGCCGGTGGCGAAGACCACGACGTCCGCGTCCAGAAGCGTCTCCTCGCCGGTGACGAGGGACTTCACGGTGGCACGGACCTGCGTCGGCGTCTCCTTGACGTCGGCGAGCCGGGACACGTTGAGGAAGCGCAGCCGCTCGACTCCGAGGACCTTCTCCTGGTACATCTGCCGGTAGAGGTCGTCGATCAGGTCGATGTCCACCACGGAGTAGTTGGTGTTGCCGTGGTAGTCCATCAGCTGCCGTTTGACGTTCTCGGGCGCGGCGAAGTAGTCGTCGACCGCCGCCGGGTCGAAGATCCGGTTGGCGAAACCGCTGTCGTCGGCGGGGCTGTAGCCGTAGCGGGAGAAGACCGCGCAGACCTCGGCCCCGGGGAAACGGCGGTGCAGGTAGGCGACGTTCTCGGCGGCACTCTGCCCGGCGCCCACGACGATGAACCGAGAGGGCGAGGCGCCCTCCAACTCGTCGGCCTTCGCCAGCAGTTCAGAGGTGTGCCAGACGCGCCGGCCGCGTTCCACGCCCTCGGGCATGAGGGGACGCAGCCCGGTACCGATGACGAGGTTGCGCGCCCGGTGGACGGCGAGCCCCTCCCCCGACCGGACCGTCACATCCAAGTACTCCACGGCTCCGTCGCGGACGACAGGCACGATGCCGACGACCTCGTGGCCGTAGGAGACCATGTCCTCGACCTTGGCCGCGGCCCACTCGAAGTAGTCGTGGAACTCCACCCGCAGCGGGAAGAGGTTCTTGTGGTTGATGAAGTCGATCAGCCGCCCCTTGCTCTTCAGATAGCAGAGGAAGCTGAACTCGCTGGCCGGGTTCCGCAGCGTCACCAGGTCCTTGAGGAAGGACACCTGCATGGTGGCGTCGTCGATCAGCATTCCTCGGTGCCAGCCGAAGCGTGGCTGCTGCTCGAAGAATTGAGCGCTGATCGCCTCCCGCCCACCGACGCGTGCGTTGTGCTCGCTGAGTGCGATCGCCATGGCCACATTGGACGGCCCGAAGCCGATGCCAATGAGGTCGTGGACCAGTAATGCGTCACCAGGAAGAACCTGTGACATGTCACTCCCATCGTGCGGGGCAATCGCCTGTCAGGCATGGGGAAGTCGCGGTGGCCACGCCGACGGAGCGACCTGGCGGCAACTTAGGTGAGCCTAAGCTAAACCCGCGCGACTGTCGATAGTGCCGCCCACGCGTCCGCACTCGCCAACCGCTCGCCAACTGAGAGATCGGATGGGCCCGTTGCGAGCTAAGGTAAGCCTTGCTTTACTTGCTGCTCGGCCATCCCCTGCTTCGAGGAGGAACCCCATGCGGGTCGTCATGTTCGGTTACCAGACCTGGGGGCACCGCACCCTGCAAGCCCTCCTGGACTCCGAACACGACGTGGTACTGGTCGTGACACACCCCAAGAGCGAGCACGCGTACGAGAAGATCTGGAGTGACTCCGTCGCCGAGCTCGCCGAGGAGCACGGCGTCCCGGTGCTGCTCCGCAACCGCCCTGACGACGATGAGCTCTTCGAGCGCCTCAAGGAGGTCGACCCGGACATCATCGTGGCGAACAACTGGCGGACATGGATCCCTCCGCGCATCTTCGGCCTGCCGCGCCACGGCACCCTGAACGTCCACGACGCGCTGCTGCCGAAGTACGCCGGCTTCTCCCCGCTGATCTGGGCCCTGATCAACGGCGAGCCCGAAGTGGGCGTCACCGCGCACATGATGAACGACGAACTCGACGCCGGCGACATCGTCCGGCAGGAGGCGGTTCCGGTCGGACCGACGGACACCGCCACCGACCTCTTCCACAAGACCGTCGACCTCATCGCCCCGGTCACCATCGGCGCGCTCGGCCTCATCGCCGCCGGGCAGACGGAGTTCACCAAGCAGGACCGGTCCCAGGCGAGCTTCTTCCACAAGCGGTCCATCGAGGACAGCCGCATCGACTGGACCTGGCCGGCGGAGGACCTCGAACGCCTGGTCCGCGCCCAGTCCGAGCCGTACCCCAGCACCTACACCTTCCACAAGGGCAAGCGCCTCGAAATCCTGGCCGCGGTCGTGTCCCAGGGCCGGTACGGCGGCACTCCCGGCCGCATCTTCTACCGCGAGGGCGACGGGGTGGCGATCGTCGCCGGAGCCGACGCCCGCACCGGCCGCAATCACGGTCTGGCCATCACCCGCGTACGGACCGAGGACGGCCGCGAGATGGGCGCCACGGAGTACTTCACCTCCATGGGCGGCTATCTGACCAGCCGCCCCTGACGCACCAGCGCACCGCAGACCCCACGCTGACGTCCAGTCAGATCGTCCGGGAGAGACGGGCCGCGTCCAGCATCGCGGCGTGGACATTTCTGCCGGCCACCGCGTCCCCCATGCGGAACAGCTGGAACGAACCGGCCTCGTCGCGCACCACCGACTGGGGACGCCGACGGCAATGAGGCGGCCCGTCTGTGGCGGGTCAAGATCGAACGCTGTGTCCGTTTCATGATCACCCAGCTCCCCGAGGACGATGTCGCCCCGCATCTGTGGACCACGCTGACGGGCAGGCCCCGGCCGCACCGGGAGGAGCCGCGGGGCGCCACGCACTGAGGCGGGCGCCGCGGGCGGCCGGATCCTGTCTCAGATGGCCGCGCGAATGGCCCGTTCGAAGCCCTCGACATGGCTGTGGGCGAGCTGTGCCGCCTTGTCGGCGTCACCGGCGACGACCGCCTCGATCAACGGCCCGTGCTCTCCGACGTGACCGGCCATATCGGACAGACGGTCGATGAACAGGCACCAGATGCGGGTCGCCAGATTGTCGTGGCGGACGAGCGTGTCCTCCAGGTACGGGTTGTGCGTGGCGGCGTAGATCGCGCGGTGGACCTGGAGGTCCAGGCGCATCAGCTCGGCGGCGTCGCGCTGAGGTGAATCCGCGCCCTCCAGCTCCCGCAGGACGGCCGTCAGGGTCGCACGGTCCGCGGCCGTGGCGCGCCGCGCGGCCAGGGCGGCGGCCAGGGGTTCCAGCTCCTGGCGCACCTCGGAGATATGGGCCAGGTCGGTGATGTTGACGTCGGTGGCGAAGGTGCCGCGCCGGGGATAGGTCGCGATCAGCCGCTCGTACTGGAGCCGCTTGAGCGCCTCGCGCACCGGTGTGCGTCCGACGCCGAGGGACTGCGCCAGCTGGTCCTCGTTGATCGGCGCGCCCGGGCGGATCTCGAGCATGACGAGCCGGTCGCGGATGGCGCGATAGGCGCGCTCGGCGAGGGACAGCTCCTCGCCCGCGGGTTCGGTCGCCACCTGCTGCATGAAATGCCCCCTTGACCTGTCTCGCGAGCTCTCATACCTTACCGCAGAGGCTAATATATCAGTTGCCCATTAGTTGGCTCTCAGGATGGTGCACAGATGGCAAGCAACCCGTCGACCAGCACATTCGCCTCCCCTCTCGCCCTTCCGCTCAGCGAACTCGACCCGGACATCGCCGCCGCGGTGGAGGCCGAGCTGCACCGCCAGCAGTCCACCCTGGAGATGATCGCCTCGGAGAACTTCGCTCCGGCGGCGGTCATGGAGGCCCAGGGCTCGGTCCTGACCAACAAATACGCCGAGGGCTACCCCGGCCGCCGCTACTACGGCGGCTGTGAGCACGTCGACGTGGTCGAGCGGATCGCCATCGACCGGGTCAAGGAACTCTTCGGCGCCGAGGCCGCCAACGTCCAGCCGCACTCCGGCGCCCAGGCCAACGCCGCCGCGATGTTCGCCCTCCTCTCCCCCGGCGACACCATCCTGGGTCTCGACCTCGCGCACGGCGGCCATCTGACCCACGGCATGCGCATCAACTTCTCCGGCAAGCTCTACAACGTCGTGCCATACCACGTGGGCGAGTCCGATCTGCGCATCGACATGGACGAGGTCGAACGGCTCGCGCTCGCACACCGGCCCAAGATGATCGTCGCGGGCTGGTCGGCCTACCCCCGCCGACTGGACTTCGCCGCGTTCCGCCGGATCGCGGACGAGGTCGGCGCGTATCTGATGGTGGACATGGCGCACTTCGCCGGGCTGGTGGCCGCGGGCCTCCACCCCAACCCGGTGCCGTACGCCGACGTCGTGACGACCACCACCCACAAGACCCTCGGCGGCCCGCGCGGCGGGGTGATCCTCAGCCGTGCCGGCCTGGCCAAGAAGATCAACTCCGCGGTCTTCCCGGGCCAGCAGGGCGGCCCGCTGGAGCATGCCATCGCGGCGAAGGCGGTGGCCTTCAAGGTGGCGGCGGGCGCGGAGTTCAAGGAGCGCCAGCGGCGCACCCTGGACGGCGCCCGCATCCTCGCCGGGCGGCTGCTGGCCGACGATGTGGCCGAGGCGGGGATCACGGTCCTCACCGGCGGCACCGAGGTCCATCTGGTCCTCGTCGACCTGCGGAATTCCACGCTCGACGGGCAGCAGGCGGAGGACCGGTTGCACCGCGTCGGCATCACGGTCAACCGCAACGCGGTGCCGTTCGACCCCCGCCCGCCGATGGTCTCCTCGGGGCTGCGGATCGGCACTCCGGCCCTGGCCACCCGCGGCTTCGGCGAGGCGGAGTTCCGGGAGGTCGCCGACATCATCGCCCAGGCCCTGAAGGACGAGCGGCTCGACGACGAGCGCGCGGGCCTGCTGCGCGACCGGGTCGAGAAGCTCGCCTCCGCCTTCCCCCTCTACCCCCGCCTGAACGGAGACCCGGCATGACCGCCCAGCCGCCGCCGGAGCACCCGGACTTCCTCTGGCGCAACCCCGAGCCGCGTTCCTCGTACGACGTCGTCATCGTCGGCGCGGGTGGCCACGGTCTGGCCACCGCCCACTACCTCGCCCAGAACCACGGCATCACCAACGTCGCCGTCCTGGAAAAGGGCTGGCTGGCGGGCGGCAACATGGCGCGCAACACCACGATCATCCGCTCCAACTACCTGTGGGACGAGAGCGCGGCGATCTACGAGCACGCGCTCAAGCTGTGGGAGGGGCTGCCGGAGGAGCTGGACTACGACTTCCTCTTCAGCCAGCGCGGCGTCCTCAACCTCGCGCACACCCTGCAGGACGTCCGCGAGGGCGTGCGCCGGGTGGGCGCCAACCGCCTCAACGGCGTCGACGCCCAGTGGCTGACGCCGGACGAGGCCGCCGAAGTGTGCCCCATCCTCAATGTCTCGTCCCGCACCCGGTATCCGGTCCTCGGCGCCACCTTCCAGCCGCGGGCCGGTATCGCCAAGCACGACCATGTCGCGTGGGCGCTGGCGCGCCGGGCCGACGCCATGGGTGTGGACCTGATCCAGGGGTGCGAGGTCACCGGCTTCCTCAAGGACGGCGACCGGGTGGTGGGCGTCGAGACCAGCCGTGGCCGCATCCGCGCGGGCCGGGTCGGTCTCGCGGCCGCCGGGCACAGCAGTGTGCTGGCCGAGCTGGCCGGTTTCCGGCTGCCGGTGCAGTCCCATCCGCTCCAGGCGCTGGTCTCCGAACTGCACGAGCCGGTGCACCCGACCGTGGTGATGTCGAACCATGTGCACGTCTACGTCTCCCAGGCGCACAAGGGCGAGCTGGTGCTGGGCGCGGGCGTCGACTCGTACAACGGCTACGGGCAGCGCGGCTCCTTCCACGTCATCGAGCAGCAGATGGCCGCCGCCGTCGAGCTGTTCCCCGTCTTCGCCCGCGCGCATGTGCTGCGGACCTGGGGCGGCATCGTCGACGTCACCCCGGACGCCTCCCCGATCATCGGCACCACCCCCGTCGAGAACCTCTACGTCAACTGCGGCTGGGGCACCGGCGGGTTCAAGGCCACCCCGGCCGCCGGCTGGACCTTCGCGCACACCATCGCCACGGGCGAGCCGCATCCGCTGAACGCCCCCTTCGCCCTCGAACGCTTCGCGACGGGCGCGTTGATCGACGAACACGGCGCCGCGGCCGTGGCCCACTGAGAACCGGCTGAGCGCCCACCGAGAGCCCCCTGAGAGCCCGCCGAGATCCCGCTGAGAGAAGGACACCGTGCTGCTGATCACCTGCCCATGGTGCGGTCCCCGCGACGAGGCCGAGTACCACTACGGGGGACAGGCCCATGTCCCCTACCCCGAGCGCCCCGCCGACCTCGACGACGAGCAGTGGGCCGCGTACGTCTTCTACCGGGACAACCCCAAGGGCCCCTTCGCCGAGCGGTGGATGCACGGCACCGGCTGCCGCCGCTGGTTCAACGTCCTGCGCGACACCGCCAGCTATGAGGTGCTGGCCTCCTACCGGCTCGACGCGCCCCGCCCCGAACTGCCCCAGGCCGGAGGAAACCGATGACCGACCAGCCCCACCAGCCCGACCAGCGCTGTCGGCTCCGGCAAGGGGGCCGCATCGAGCGCGGCACCGTGCTGCGGTTCACCGTCGACGGGCGGGAGCTGACCGGGCACCCCGGAGACACCGTGGCCTCGGCGATGCTGGCGAACGGGGTCGCCGAGGTCGCCCCGTCGATCTACCGCGGACGCCCGCGCGGCATCGTCGCCGCGGGTGTCGAGGAACCCAACGCCCTGGTGCAGCTCGGCGGTTCATGCTCGGAGGGCATGCTTCCGGCGACGACCGTGGAGCTGTACGACGGGCTGTCCGCCACGACGCTTTCGGGGATGGGGCGGCTCGACCCCACTCCCGACCCCGCCGTCTACGACAAGAAGTACGTCCACACCGACGTCCTGGTCATCGGCGCCGGACCGGCCGGGCTCGCGGCCGCCGCCGCTGCCGCGGGCTCCGGCGCCCGTGTGATCCTCCTCGACGACCAGCCCGAGCCCGGTGGCTCGCTGCTCTCCGGGCGCGCCGAGAGGGTCGGCGCGCAGACCGCCCTCGAGTGGATCGCCGAGGTCCGCGCGGCGCTCGACGCCGCCCCGGAGGCCGTCGTCCTGCGCCGCACCACGGCGTTCGGCGCTTATGACGACAACTATGTGCTGGCCGTGCAACGGCGCACCGATCACCTCGGAGCCGACGCGCCCGACCCCTCCGAGGGCGTCTCGCGCCAGCGGCTGTGGCATATCCGGGCCCGCCAGGTGGTCCTGGCGACCGGCGCCCACGAGCGTCCGCTGGTCTTCGCCGGGAACGACCGGCCCGGGGTGATGCTCGCCGCGGCCGTGCGCTCGTACCTCAACCGGTATGCCGTGGCTCCGGGCTCGCGGGCGGTGGTGAGCACGACCAACGACAGTGCCTATGACACGGTCGCCGATCTCCACGCCGCCGGGATCGACATCGCCGCCGTCGTGGACGCCCGTCCCGAGCTGTCCCGCCGGGCCGCCGAGGCCGCCACGGCGACCGGGGTGCGGGTGCTGACGGGCAGTGCGGTGGTGGACACCGCGGGCGGCGGCCGGCTCACCGGAGTCACCGTCCAGGCCCTCGACGAGGGCGGTCAACTCACCGGCGTCCCGGAGTCGTTCGACTGCGACCTGCTCGCCGTGTCGGGCGGGTGGAGCCCGGTGGTGCACCTGCACAGCCAGCGCCAGGGCAAGCTGCGCTGGGACGGGGACCTGGTCGCGTTCGTGCCCGACGGCACCGTACGGGACCAGCGGGTCGTCGGTGCGGCCCGGGGGACGTACGACCTCGACGGCTGTCTGGCCGAGGGGGCGCGGGCCGGTGCGCGGGCCGCGACGGACGCCGGGTTCCCGGTTCCCCTGCCGTCGCCCGACGAGGCGCGGCCCGGAGGCGGCCCGATGCGCGCGCTGTGGCTGGTGCCCGCCCCCGAGGGCGAGCCCGGCGGCTGGGACACCCACTTCGTCGATCTGCAGCGCGATACCACCGTCGCCGACGTCCGGCGGTCCACCGGCTCGGGCATGCGCGGTGTCGAGCACGTCAAGCGCTACACCTCGCTCGGCACGGCGAACGACCAGGGCAAGACCTCCGGTGTCAACGCGATCGGTGTGATCGCCGAGGTCCTCGGCGCGGGCGCGTCCCCCGGAGAGATCGGCACCACGGCCTACCGGGCGCCGTACACGCCGGTGGCCTTCGCCGCCCTCGCCGGGCGTGAGCGCGGTGAGCTGTTCGATCCGGAGCGCATGACCGCCATGCACAACTGGCATGTCGCTCAGGGGGCGGTGTTCGAGGACGTCGGGCAGTGGAAGCGCCCCTGGTACTACCCCCGGCCCGGTGAGGACATGGACTCGGCCGTGGCCCGCGAGTGCCGCGCGGCCCGGGAGGGGGTGGCGTTCATGGACGCCTCCACCCTCGGCAAGATCGAGGTCTGGGGCGGGGACGCCGGGGAGTTCCTGGGCCGCGTCTACACCAACGGCTTCAAGAAACTGCGGCCCGGCATGGCCCGCTACGGCGTGATGTGCAAGCCCGACGGCATGATCTTCGACGACGGCGTCACGCTGCGCCTCGAGGAGAACCGCTACTTCATGACCACCACGACCGGCGGCGCCGCCGGAGTCCTGGACTGGCTGGAGGAGTGGCTGCAGACCGAGTGGCCCGAGCTCGACGTCCACTGCACCTCGGTGACCGAGCAGTGGGCGACGATCGCCGTGGTCGGCCCGCAGTCGCGCGAGGTCGTCGCCCATCTCGCCCCCGACGTCGACTTGTCGAACGAGGCGTTCCCCTTCATGGCCCTCCGCGAGACCACTCTGGCCTCCGGTATCCCGGCCCGCATCTGCCGGATCTCCTTCTCCGGCGAGCTGGCCTACGAGATCAACGTCTCGGCGTGGTACGGCCTGGCGGTCTGGGAGGAGGTGTACGCGGTGGGCCGACCGTACGACATCACCCCGTACGGCACCGAGACCATGCACGTCCTGCGCGCCGAGAAGGGCTACATCATCGTCGGCCAGGACACCGACGGCACCGTCACCCCTCAGGACGCGGGCATGTCCTGGGTGGTCTCCAAGCAGAAGGACTTCATCGGCAAGCGCTCGTACTCCCGCCCCGACACCGGGCGCGCCGACCGCAAGCACCTGGTCGGCCTGTTGCCGAGCGATGGCGGCACCCGGCTGCCCGAGGGCACCCAGCTCATCGCGCCGAACGTGCCCGTCACCCCCGAGGCCGGGCCGGTGCCGATGCTCGGCCATGTCACCTCCAGCTACCACAGCCAGGCGCTGGGCCGTCCGTTCGCCCTCGCCCTGGTCGCCGCCGGCCGGGACCGCGTCGGGGACACGCTCCTCGCCCCCGTCGGTGACGACCTCGTCCCCGTCCAGGTCACCGAACCCGTGCTCTACGACCCCGAAGGGACCAAGCGAGATGGCTGAGCCGACCGACGCGAGCCCGGTGGCGCTGCGCACCAGCCCCCTGGCACATCTGGCGGACCGGATGCGCGCGGCCGCCGTCACCGGCGCCCGCGGCGTCACGCTGGCCGAGCGGCCGTTCCGCACCATGGTGAACCTGCGCCTCGACCCCGCTTCCGAAACGGCCGGCCGCGTGGAGAAGACCCTGGGGGCGTCACTCCCGCGAGAGTGCGGCCACACCACCGCGTCCGGCCCCCACACCGTCGCCTGGCTCGGCCCCGACGAGTGGCTCGTGCTGTCCGAAGAGCCCATCGACACCGCCGAGTTGCGACAGGCACTCGCGGGAGACCCCGGCTCGGTCGTGGACGTCTCGGCGAACCGCACCACGCTGGAGCTGGGCGGCCCGGCCGCCCGCCAGGTGCTGGAGAAGGGCTGCCGACTGGACCTGCACCCCCGGGCCTTCGGCCCCGGCCGGGCGGTGTCGACCACGGTGGGACCCGTCCCGGTGCTGCTCTGGCAGCTCGACGACACACCGACGTACCGGCTCCTCCCGCGGTCCTCGTTCGCCGACCATCTGGCGCGCTGGCTCATCGACGCGATGAGCGAGTACCGCGGGCCGGAGGTGCCCTGACAAGGGCTCGGCGCGGCCGTGTCCACCGGACGTCCAGTCCTCGTCCAAACGCACGACGCAACCTGAGGAGGAACACCCACCGAACCCGGTCAAAGGGGAGGAACTCCAATGAAGATCAAGCTGGCGTATGTGGAGCCCGATGTCACCGTGCTGGGCACGGTCGAGGAACTGACCGGATGGCTGACCATCGGGCAGACCTTCGACAACGTCATCACCACGCACCGGCGCCTCAGCTAACGGCGGCCGATACCACCCGCTCCGCTCCCGCCTCCTTCGGGGCGGGGCCGTTTGCGGTGGGGGCCCCCGGGACCCCGGCGGGGCATCTGGTACGGCGGTGGGCCTTTGGGTAATAGGGTTGTTGTG
>NZ_JBHYVB010000095.1:19308-26226 GCF_042750115.1 Streptomyces sp. NPDC059455 | reverse complement strand
AAAACACCCCCCCCGGCCCCAACACATACGGCGCCCTAAACCCCCCCCCACGCCCCCCGCCTCCTTCGGGCGGGAGCGGATGCCGCTCGGCCCCGCCGGACAGCGGCGGGGCATCAGGTACCGGCTGGACCATGTGGTGAAAAGGGGTGCTCTGTTGCTGGTCGGGGACTTTCTCGGAATCTCCGGTCGGGTGGATTTCGACGCCGCCGACGCGGAAATCGGGCTCGCCCACCCGCCGTTCGCGGGCCGGGGAACACCGCCGACGCCTCACCGGGCGGTGCGGCGACCGGCCCCGGACGCTTCCCCCCAGCCGGTGGAGACCGGCCCCGGGGAGCATCTGCTGCTGTCCGGTCCGGTGACCCGTCCGGCCACGGACGGATGGCAGCGGCGGATCGCGGATCTGGTCCGCGAGGGCCGCTATGCAGAACTCGCGCGGCTGCCCGGTGAACTGTGCGGGGCCCTGGTGACCGCGCGCAAGGTGACGCTGTTCCGGAACCTCGTCAGCACCGAGGGGCTGCTGTACCGCAGGGACGGCCCGGTGGTGCGGTGGTCCACCGACCCGGCCGACCTGCTCGACCGGGAACGCGAGGAGTTCAGCCGGCAGGCCATCTGGCGGTGCTGTCGCGGCGACGAGGTCTTCATCTACCACGGGCTGACCCCCGTGCGCCCCGGCGAGCTCGTCGTCGCCGACCGAACGACCCTGTCCACCGTCCGCTTCGACGCCCTCACCCCACTCGACCTGCCGCGCCGCACTCCCCTGGCCCAGTACGCCGAGCTCGCCTACGAGATGCTGCTGCGGGAGGCCCGGGCGTACGTGGGCGCGGGGCGGGTCGGAGTCATGGTCAGCGGCGGGCTGGACTCGGCGGCCGTGCTGTGCGCGCTGGTCGAGGCCGGCGCCGATGTGGTGGCCTACCACCATGTGGTGGACGATCCGCTGGCCGACGAGTCCGCGTACGCGCGAACGATCTGCGACCACCTGTCCGTTCCGCTGGAGATGGTCAAGGCGGGCTACGACGGCGACTTCCCACCGCGCGAGCGCTCCTTCTCCCACCCCTTCCTGAATGTGGGATTTCCCTGGCTGGAGCAGCTGGCGGAGCGGGTGCACGGCGACGGCATCAGGCTGCTGGTGTGGGGCAGGGACGGCGACCTGCGGTTCGGCCCGCTTCGCTACGGTCTGCACGACGCCCTGGCCGGAGACATCCCGTTCCGCGAGAGGGCGGCGCTGTGCGCGGGTCTGATCAGCTCCCGCTGGGAACTCCCGCGGATCGTCCGCACCGCCTCCCGGTCCCGCTCGCTGTTCGATGACATCCGGTCCGGCGGCGGCCTCGCCCGGGCCACGGATTTCCTCGAACCCGTGCCGGGCGTCCCGGACGATCCGTTCGCGGACGTACCGGCCGAGGACGACTACTCGGTCAAGGACGCCTGCGCGCATCTGACGTCATGGCGGCCGCGCGGAATCATGATGTGCGACCCCCTGGGCTCCCGGGACCTGCGCAGGCTGGCCGCGCGGATGCCCGACGCGTATCGGATGATCCCCTACCAGGGGCAGGTGATCACCAAGCCGGTGCTCCGGCTGCTGCTGTCCACCCGGCTGCCCGCGCCCGTATGGCGCCGGTACGGACGCCTGTGGATGTCCTCGGCGCACAAACACCGCGCCCTGGCCGACGCAGGCGTCTTCCATGAGCTGATGGGCGGGCCCGACTCCCGGCTCGTCCGCATGGGTGTGGTGAACCCGGAGCGGCTGGCCGAGGTGCTGACCGACCCGCACCGCAGGCGCCGCAACGCCGAGACGCTGGTCCACGCCGCCATGACCGAGATCTTCCTGCGTCACTACGAGGGAAGGACCCCACGACCGTGAACCCCGCTCCCCCTCTGCTGCGCCTGGCCGACCACGCCGTCTTCGATCCGACCGACGAGGCCGGGGTGATCCTCGACACCCGTAAGGACGTCTACCTGGCCCTGAACGCGACCGCGACGCTGATGCTCGGTGCCGCCCTGCGGTTCGGCACCCTCGACGAGGTGGTCGCTCACCTCGGGGAACTGGTGGAGGCACCGAGCGGCACCCTCGAAGCCGGCGTCACCACCCTCGCGCACCAGCTCGCCCAGCACGGTCTGCTCGCCCCCGCCGCGGAGGAGCGACCGTGAGAGCCCTCACCAAGCCCCTGGCGGACTGGGAGTTCTTCCTGACGGACCCCGTCCCGGACGCGGCGCCGCCGGGCGTGCCACCGCTGTTACGGCTGCGCGCGCTCCGGGCCACCGCCGTCACGGCGTGGACCTACCGCCGTCGCGGCTGGAGCGGGGCCCGCCTGCTCCTCGAAGGAGCCCGGCCGGCCCCGGGCGCCTGGCGTCCGCGCGAACTCCACCCGGACGTGAGCGTCCTCCTGGCCCGACGACAGGTGTTCTGGTCCCAGTCGGTGCTGCGGATCCTGCTGCCCCGGGCGGACTGCCTGCCCCGCTCCCTGGCCCTGGCCCGCTGCGTGTCGGCTCTGGGACTGCCCGCCGAGGTCTGTGTGGCCAGGGCGCTGACCAGCACGTTCGAGAAGGACACCTTCCATGCCTGGACCGAGATCCACGGCATCGTGCTCAACGACAACCAGGACGTCACCGTGGGCTATCGCGTACTCCAGCGCATCGGCTCCGCCCATCTGACGGACGCTCCGACGGCGTCCGGGCCGCGGCGGGGGCTCACCTCGTGAGCGGCGCACCCGGCCACCGGCCGTCCCGGCTGTGGCCGTACCTCGCCCCGCACCGCGGCCCGCTGCTGGCGGTCATGGGGCTGTCCCTGGTCTCGGCGGCAGCGGCCCTCGCCCAGCCGCTGCTGGTCCAGCGGACGCTGGGGGCGGCGAGCGGGGGCTCCGGTCTCGGCACCGCCCTCGCCCTCCTGGTCGGTGTCGTGGTGGCGGCCGCGGCCCTGGAAGGAGTCCAGCGCTATCTGCTCCAGCGCACCGCGGAGGGCGTGGTCTTCATGGCCCGCCGCACCCTGGTGGAGACTCTGCTGCGGCTGCCGGTCGGGGAGTTCGACCGGCGGCGCACCGGAGACCTGATCTCCCGGGTGGGCGCCGACACCACTCTGCTGCGGTCCGTGGTGACCGGCGGGCTGGTGGACCTGGGCTCGGGCGTGGTGGTCGCCCTCGGTGCCGTGGTCCTGATGGGGAGCATCGATCCGCCACTGCTGGTGGTGACCCTGCTGTCGGTGGGGGCCGGCGTCGTCGCCGTGGCCACGGTCTCGCGCCGCGTCCGGCACCTGAGCGGCCAGGCGCAGCAGGCCGTGGGCGCCATGACGGCCTCCGTCGAGCGGGCGCTGACCGCGGTACGCACCATCCGAGCCGCCCGCGCCGAGGAACGTGAGGCCGCGCAGGTCGGGCGGAGTGCGGCGGCCGCCTACGAAGCCGGGCTCCGGGTGGCCCGCCTGGAGTCGCTGGCCACCCCCTTGACCAATGTCGCGATGCAGACGGCCCTGCTGTCCGTGCTGGGCTACGGCAGCGCCCGCGTGGCATCGGGTGCGGTGGACGTGGCGGACCTCGTCGCGTTCGTCCTCTATCTCCTGCTGTTCGTACAGCCCATGGCCCAGGCGCTGCAGGCGTACACCACCTTCCAGGCCGGGCTCGGGGCGCTCGCCCGGATCGAGGAGGTGCGGGCCCTGCCCACCGAACCCCGGGCCGGCTCCGTGGCCGTCCACCGTCCTGTCCCCGTCGGCCCGGCGCACCGGCCGGCCCTCGCCTTCGAGAACGTGGACTTCGACTACCCCGACGGCACACCGGTGCTGCGCGGCGTCAGCCTGGACATCCCGCGGGGCTTCCGGGTCGCGCTCGTCGGGCCCTCCGGCGCGGGCAAGAGCACCTTGCTCGCCCTCGCCGAGCGGTTCTACGAGCCCACGGCGGGCGCCGTCCGCCTCCACGGGGTCGACGCCCGTGAACTGCCGCTCTCCGTACTGCGCGGCCAGCTCGGCTATGTCGAACAGGACGCGCCCGCGCTGGCCGGCAGCCTGCGGGACAACCTGCTGCTGGGCGCGCCCGACGCCGACGACGCCACCCTGCTGCGCGTGCTCGCCACCGTGAACCTGTGCGGTCTCGCCCACCGCACTCCCCAGGGGCTGGATGCCCAGGTCGGGGACGGCGGAGTGTTGCTCTCCGGCGGCGAGCGCCAGCGGCTGGCCATCGCCCGCGTGCTCCTGGCGGCGCCACCGCTGCTCCTGCTGGACGAACCGACCGCCAGCCTCGACGCCCGCAACGAGGCCGCTCTGGCCGAGGCGATCGACTCCGTCTCCGTCAACCGCACGGTGCTGGTCGTGGCCCACCGGCTGGCCACGATCGTCCGCTCCGACCTCATCGTCGTACTCGAGGAGGGCCGGGTCGTCGCCCGCGGTACCCATGCCGAACTCCTCGACGCCTCGCCGCTGTACCGGGAACTGGCCGGACGTCAGCTTCTCGTCTGAACCGAAGGGGCGGCCGGGGGACGGGAGGGGTCGACGCAGGGCTAACGCAAGGTGGGGGACGCGTCGGCGGCGTCGCTGTCGCCCCGGGCCAGCGCCGCGCCGAGCCGGGCGCGCGCCTGCTCGTCGCGCTCACCGGTGCTCGCCGCGACCGCCTCGGCCCTGACGTGGTAGACGACGGCTTCGTCCGGACGTCCGGCCCCGCGCAGCGCCTCACCCAGGCCGTTGAGCGCGGACGCCTCGCCGTAACGCTCGCCGATCGTACGGAACAGGCGGAGGGCCTGCCGGTGGTGATCGGCGGCCACGAGAGGCAGCCCCTGCCGCAGATAGACATCCCCCAGGCCGGTCATCGCGTATCCCTGGCCCCCGTGGTGGCCGAACCGGCGGAAGAGCTCGAGGGCCTGACCATGGTGGTCGGCCGCCGCCTCGTAACGGCCTTGGTGGAGCCGCACAGCGCCGAGGTTGGTCAGCGTGCGGGCCCGGCCGATCTGGTCGCCCGTCACGCCGTGCAGCTCCAGTGCCCGGCGCTGATAGGCGTCGGCCAGGTCGTACTCCCCCCGGCGCTGGCACACATTGCCGAGGTTGGTCAGGGTGCGGGCCTGGCCGACCCGGTCGCCCAACTCCTCGTACAGCGACAGGGCCTGCTGGTGGAGTCGCGCGGCGGACGGATGGTCGCCCGACCGCCAGTGCACATTGCCCAGGTTGGACAGCGTACGGGCCTGGCCCGCCCGGTCGCCCGACGCGCGATGGAGGATCAGGGCCTGCCGCAGATGGACGGCCGCCGATCGGTACGTGCCGAGCCGCCAGTGGACGACGCCGAGGTTGGTCAGCGCGTGGGCTTGGCCGGCCCGGTCACCGATGTGCTCGGCCGCGCGCAGCGCGTGGGTGTGGAACGACAGCGCCTCCATGTGGTGGCCGCCGTCCAGGTGGCGGAAGAGCACGGCGGCCAGGCCCACGGCGTATCCGGCCCGGTGCCCGTCCGCGGCCAGGGCACAGACCGAACTCATGACGGGGATCTCGGCGGACAGCCAGGCCCGGGCCGCGGCCTGGTCCCGCATCGGCGGGACCGATGCCGCCGTGGGAGCGGTGCCGGGGCGGTGGTGCCGCTCGGCGGGGTAGAGCGTGTCCATCGCCACGGTGGCACCGGCCAGGTAGTGGTCGAGCAGGCGGGTGCCCGCCGCTCGGCGGTCCTCCTCCTTGTCGTACGTGAGCGACAGACGGTCCGCATAGGCGCGCAGCAGGTCGTGCATGGCGTACCGCCCGGGTCCGGCGGACTGCACCAGATGGGCCCGGGTCAGCAGGGCGAGCCGGCGGCCGGCCCGGTCCACGTCCTCGCCGGTGAGGGCGGCGGTGGCGTGGACGCCGAAGTCCGGCCCCGGGTGCAGGGCGAGCAGCCGGAACGTCCGGGCGGCCGCGGAAGGCAGATGACGGTAGGACCAGAAGAACACCGACCGCACGGTGGCACGGGAGTCCCCGCCGGCGTCCAGCAACTCGAGCCGCCGTTGCTGGTCGCTCAGCTCCGCCACCAGCTCGGACAAGGGCACTCCCGGGCGGGCGGCGGCCAGTTCGGCCGCCACCCGCAGCGCCAGCGGCAGCCGTGCGCACTGTTCGGCCAGCACGGCGGACGAGGTGTGGTCCTGCTGGGCCCGGTCGCCGATGAGCAGGCGCAGCAGCGCGATCGCCTCGGCGGGGAGCAGCGGGCCGAGCTCGATCCGCTGGGCGCCGTGCAGCGCCACCAGACCGGCCAGGCTGTCCCTGCTGGTCACCAGCACCGCGCAGGAGGGCGTGCCCGGCAGCAGCGGGCGCACCTGCTCGACCGAGAGGGCGTTGTCGAGCACGACGAGCATCCGGCGGTCGGCCATCTCGGTGCGATAGCGGCTCGCCCGCTCGTCCGGGTCGAGAGGTATGTGCCGACCGCTCAGCCCCAGGGCGCGCAGAAAGCGGGTGAGTGCGTCCCCGGAGGACAGCGGCCGGTCCGGGTCGTAGCCGCGCAGATTGACGTAGAGCTGCCCGTCGGGAAACCGGTCGCGCGCCCGATGCGCCCAGTGGACGGCCAGCGCGGTCTTCCCGGCGCCGGCGGTTCCGGAGATCACCGAGATCGTCATGGTCGCGGGTCCGGGCGCCCGGCCGTCGGGCCGCTCGTCCCCGGTCCAGGGCCGGTCGAGCGCGGTCAGCTCGGCCGATCGGCCGGTGAAGCCGTGGACGTCCGCCGGGAGTTGAGCGGGCGGGGCGGGAGCGGGGGTCGGGAGGGGCGCGTCCGGGCTCGTCGGTTGATCGTCCCCGGGGCGGGGTCGGGGGACGGATCCCGACGCGGGCCCGGGGCCGGGTTCGCGTCCGGATACACGTCCGGATTCGGGCCCGGATTCGGGCCCGGGGACGTCCGGAATGGCGTCGGGCCCCCGGGGTGGCGGTCCCCGGGGGGCGGGCGCGCGGGCCCCCCGGCTCCCCGCCCCCGCCCCCCCCCCCGCCGGGTAGGCGGCGGGCAG
>NZ_JBHYVB010000095.1:0-19298 GCF_042750115.1 Streptomyces sp. NPDC059455 | reverse complement strand
GCGAGACCCTCCCGCGCGCCCATTGGGCCCCCTTGTCCGGGACCGCGCTCGCCCACGCGGGCGCCTGCGCTCCGTGATGAGAGATCGTGTGCCCCGGCCGCGCGGGCACCCGGTCTCCCGGCCGCCTCCCCCAGCAACGCGGTATAGGCGGCGGTCAGTTCGGCGCCGGGCTCCACACCCAGTTCGTCGGCGAGTCTGCGGCGGCTGTCCAGATAGATCGCGAAGGCCGTGTCCCGCTGTCCTACGGCACCATGGGCCCGCATCAGACGGGCCTGTGCCCTCTCGTCCAGCGGGTGCGCGGCCGCGGTCTCCGCCAGGACGGGCAGGGCCTCTTCGGCCGCGCCCGCGGCGATCATCGCATCGCCGTACTTCGCCACCGCGGCCCGCCGCTCCTCGGCCAGCGCGACCACCGCGGGATGAACGGCCAGGAGGGGCAGATCCGCCATCGGCGGGGACTGCCACAGCCGGAGCGCCTCGTCCAGCAGCGCTGCCGCGCCGCGGTCGTCGCCGTCGCGCCGTGCGGCCTCGGCCCGCGTCGCCAGCTGCCGAAAGCGTGACAGGTCGACGTCGTCCTGGGGAACGCGGAGGGCGTAGCCGTCCCCGACCCTGGGCAGCAGCGCGCTGGGGGTCCGGGCCGGACGGGCGGGCTCCAGCAGGCGGCGTAATCGCTTGACGTAGGTCTGGATCAGATTGACGGCGCTGCGCGGTGGCCGGTCTCTCCACAGGGCGTCGGCCAATTCCGCCCGGGACAGTGCCCGTCCCCCTGCCAGAACCAGCAGGCCGAGGAGGGCTCGCTGGTGAGGTGTGCCGAGGTCGATTCCGGCCTCGTCGTGCCAGGCCCGTAACGGCCCAAGTACCTGAATGCGCATGGTCCCCCCGACCCGAGCCCCGCCCCCAGCCCGCCCCGGTCCGCCCCCGGACGCGAGACGGCCTTCACCGGCGTATGCCAGGTGGACATGCTTCCCGCAAGCGTCGGTGGTGTCCAGAAATCCCTTTCCCTTCCCCACCGTATTCGGCCATGAGCGCTTCCGGTCGGGCGGCACGCGCCCCACTCGTCAGCGGATGGCCTTGGTCCATAGCTCGGGGTCGACCGGCCCCTCCCCAGGACAGACCCCCATCTGATAGCGCGCGCTCATCGCTCCATCGCCAGGAAACCCCATATTCACCTTCGCTCCGGAGTCCCCTCTGATTCGGCCATACCTGGCCGATATCCAGCTTGCCGCTCGTCCTGATGTGGCCTGGATAATTCTGCCGTTGTCACCGCGCCCTGCCAGGTCGGCGCCGCGGTTCGGGGAGGGTGCATTCCGCCTTCCCGTCTGATCCACCTCAGTTTCCCTCTGTTCCTCTCCGCTCCTCTCCGCTCCTCTCTGCTCCGCCTTGTTCCGCCCTGTCCCAACGCACCAGCCAGGAATTCAGTGATGGTCATGCGCGCTCGTGGAACGGTTCGGCACCTTTTCGGCACCAAGCGAAGACACCCTGGGAGACACACGTGAGAAAGCTGAAGCTGGGCAAGAGATCGGCCCGAATGGGATCCGCGCTGGCGGTCGGCCTATTGATGGTGAGTGGCCTGACGGCCACGTCGGCCAGCGCCTCGTCGTCCTCAGCCAACGCCGCGCCCGAGCTGGGCGTTCGGTTCTACCCCGACGGCGACGGCCAGTGCGACGGGCCGACGAATCCGCCGGAGCGGTGGGTCACCGCGCCCGACTGGTCCACCGCCATCCGCCTGGACACCGACAATCGCCCGGGCGGCTGTCAGCTGGCCTTCGGCATCTACGACCCGTCGAACTCCCTCGCGGGCCTGACCGCCACCTACACATGGGAGCCGGAGTCCGGCAGCGACGACAGCCAGTGCCAGAACGGGGGCCCGCACCCGATCCCGATCAAGCCGTTCAAGACCTTCGGCGACAACATCCGGGTGGACACCGACGGCCGCGCGGGCTGGTGCAACCTCACCTTCACCCTCTCCGGTCGCTCGGACGTCGGCCTCGACGTGCAGTTCTACGGCGACGGCGGCGCCGACGCCGGGGGGCAGTGCAAGAACTACCGCCCCAAGGACACCTACGACACGGCCTATGAGGGCCACTCCGTGACCATAGGCGACGACACCGACGGTCGCGCCGGCGGCTGCTACCTGTCGCTCCGCGTGAACCGCCTGTTCTAGGCCTCCAGGCTTCCAGGCCTCTCCGAGGGATCACCCTGCCGGTGAAACCGGCCGCCGCCCGCTGGCCCCGCTGATCATTGACGGGCCAGTGGGCCGCCCCCGTCATCACGATCGGTGTCGCCCGGGCCCAGCCGCACACAGCATTCCCCGGGCTCGGGAGCCAGCACGGCCCGGACCGCGTTGACCTCAAGGCCGTTGACGTAACCGGCGAGGAAGGCGTGGTTCATGCCGCACACCAAGTCGGGGGCCTTCGCGGTCAGCGGGTGGAACGGGCAGTTGCGCAGCCGGAGCTCGGTGGGGGCTTCCCGGACGGGTTCGTAGCCGTACTCATCCAGCAGGCGCTCACAGACGGTCAGCCCGCGCTCGGGACCCAGGCGGCCCGGGCGGGTCTCGTCCCGCGCGGCCTCGCCCAACGGAGTCGGGCATCGGTGGCAGCTGACATGACCGAGCTCGCGCCCCGCGCCACCGCTCGAATACACCCGCACGACCAGGAGGAGCCGGCACCCGCGGGCCCCGCGCCGCGGGTGGTCCACGAGTCCGGCGATATCGACCTGGCCGCCGCGGAAGCCGCGGCCGGCCAGTTCCTCACCGCTCTGGGCATCTCCACCTCGTCGGAGAGCCTGCGCGGCACACCGGGCCGGATGGCCCGCGCGTACGCCGAACTGTTCAGCCCGCGCCCCTTCGACCTGACCACCTTCCCCAACGACGAGGGCTACGACGAACTCGTCCTGGCCCGCCGCATCCCCGTCCGGTCCGTGTCCGAACACCATCTGCTGCCGTTCGTCGGCACCGCCCACGTCGGCTACCTGCCCGGCGGCCGCATCCTGGGCCTGTCGAAGCTGGCCCGTGTCGTCGAGCACTTCGCCTGCCGCCCGCAGGTCCAGGAACGCCTGACCAAGCAGGTCGCCGACTGGCTCCAGACCCACCTGGAGCCCAAGGGCGTCGGCGTGGTGATCGAGGCCGAGCACTCCTGTATGACCCTGCGCGGCGTCCAGGCCACCGGATCGAGCACCATGACCTCCACCCTGCTCGGGCTGCTGCGCTCCGATGCCCGCTCGCGCGCCGAGTTCCTCGCCCTGACCGGTGCGGCCTCATGACCGGCAGCGCGTCTCCCGCGGGCATGGAGGTCACCGCACCTGCCAGTCCGTCAGGTCGGGAGGGATGTCCTTCGCCCCGGTGCTGAGGCGGGTTCCTTCATGGCCTGGATGGCACCGTTCGCACCTCCCGCACCGGATGCTTGCTCATGATCGATACCCGGTTGAACGCGTTGATGGTGATCGCCACCCAGATCACCGCGGAGATCTGGTCATCGGCGAGTACCTCCCGGGCAGCCGCGTAGGCGGATTCCTGTGCGATGGCGTCGGTCGGGTCGGTCACCACCTCGGCCAGCGCGAGGGCCGCCCGCTCCGAAAGGGTGAACACTTCGGTGTCCCGCCAGGCGGCCAGCACCCCCAGCCGCTGCGCCGACTCGCCCCCGCGCAGGGCCGCCCTGGTGTGCGTGTCGAGGCAGTAGGCGCAGCCGTTCATCTGCGACACGCGGAGGTTGACCAGCTCCACGAGGGTGCGGTCGAGTCCCGCGTCGGCCGCGACCGCGCGCACCGCTTCCGACGTCTGCGTCAGCGCGTGGAACGCCTTGGGGCTCTGCTTGTCGATGAAGATCCTCCGGGGCGCGGGTCCCGTTGCGTGGCTGCTCAATCCGGGCCTCCTTCGGGGCCGCTCACGGCCCCGTTCGTCCGTACTCATGATGGGCTTCGCCCCGTACTCATGGCATGATAGTTGAATATGTAACTAGATTGCGTGGGAGGTGGTCTCGGTGAGCAACGTGGAAGCCGACGAGCATGCGGAGGCGAGAGACGGGGCGCCGGTCCGCGGCGGGCGGCCGACCGAGCCGCCACCGATCGAGGTGCTCCCCGCGCGGGAGGTGCCCCTGGGCGGACCGCGGGCGATGTCCGTGCGACGGACGCTGCCCCAGCGGACTCGGGCGCTGATCGGAGCCTGGTGCTTCGCCGACCACTACGGTCCGGACGACGTCACGGCGACCGGCGGCATGGACGTTCCCCCGCATCCGCACACCGGTCTGCAGACGGTGAGCTGGCTGTTCAGCGGGGAGATCGAACACCGCGACAGCCTCGGCAGTCACGCCTTCGTCCGGCCTGGTGAGCTGAACCTCATGACAGGCGGGTACGGCATCAGTCACTCGGAGGTTTCCACCACGGACACCACCGTCCTCCACGGCGTCCAGCTATGGGTGGCACTGCCCGAGGCGCACCGGAACACCGGGCGGGACTTCCAGCACTACGCACCCGAACCCGTGCGGGTCGACGGGGCCGAGATCAGGGTCTTCCTGGGCTCGCTCGCCGGAGACCTCTCCCCGGTGCGGACCTTCACTCCGCTGCTCGGCGCCCAGATCGTCCTTGAACCGCGGGCGGCGATCACCCTCGCCGTGGACGCCGGTTTCGAGCACGGCCTTCTCGTGGACAGCGGGGAGATCCGGATGGCCGATACCCCGCTGCGCCCGGCCGACCTGGGCTATGTCCACCCCGGCGTCGAGGCTCTGACGCTGGTGAACGAGTCGGACGCTCCGGCGCGGACGATCCTGCTCGGCGGACTTCCGTTCGAGGAGGAGATCGTCATGTGGTGGAACTTCATCGGGCGGTCCCACGACGACATCGCCCAGGCTCGCGAAGACTGGACGTCGGGCTCCCGCTTCGGCACGGTGCACGGCTATGACGGCAGCCCGCTCCCCGCCCCCGAACTCCCGTCGATGCCCCTCAAGCCACGCGGTCGCACGCGCTGACCTGGACTTTCACCGAAGACGAGCCATCGCGCTGAACCACTGCGACGCGGCGAGGCAGGAGGTGCCGCTCATCGCGACCCTGCCGTTGCACCATTCCTGGACGCCGAGCCACTCGATGAGGTCGTGCGCCTCGCGTCCCTCCCGCCGGCCCCACAGGACGCTGTCGCCTTCGGACTCGGCGATTCCGCGGATGTCCGGATTGCAGACCGCGTAGCCCTGGGGCGCACCAGTACGCGGGGTCGGGACCCTCGAACAGCCGGGCCACATGCGCCGCGAGCACGGCGACCGAGCCTCCAACCGGCTGGCGCTAGCGCACGGCGAACAGGCTCTCCCCATGGAACGTGGCCAACCAGGCGCAGTACCGCCCAGATGACGGACCTGAGGTCCTGACCACATATTTGTATGATCCCACAAGTGCATTGGTGCATGGGTATGCACATAATGGAGTCAGGGGCCACCTCGACACCCCTCGTCCTGCGGCGACACTTCTGGAAGGTGAGCCATACGTGAAGGCCCATGAGCATCCCCACCCCCCTGCCCCGGCGCACGTTCACCCGGAAACCCAGGTATCGGCTCACGCCCATGAGCGCGACCATGCCCACGGGCACAAGCATGACCACGATCACGAACACGATCATGAGCGCGGTCACGACCATGGGCATGGCCACGGCCGGAGCCGCTGGTCGCGCTGGAAGCACCAGATCACCCACGTGGTGAAACCGCATTCGCACGAGGCGGCGGACAAGGTCGACTCCGCCATGGAGTCCTCGGCCGAGGGCATGCGCGCCCTCTGGCTCTCCCTCGCCATCCTGGGTGCCACCGCGATCTTCCAGACGGTGGTCGTCCTCATCTCCGGATCGGTGGCGCTGCTGGGTGACACCATCCACAACTTCGCCGACGCGATGACCGCGCTCCCGCTCGGCGTGGCGTTCGTCCTCGGGCGGCGCGCGGCGAACCGCAAGTTCACCTACGGCTACGGCCGTGCCGAGGATCTGGCCGGGATCGTCATTGTCCTCACCATCGCCGCCTCTGCGGCCGTGGCCGCCTACGAGGCGATCGACCGGCTGCTGAATCCGCGCGACATCTCCCACCTGGGAGTCGTGGCCATCGCGGCGGTCGTCGGGTTCATCGGCAACGAATGGGTGGCCCGCTACCGCATCAACGTCGGGCGCAAGATCGGCTCCGCCGCGCTGGTCGCCGACGGGCTGCACGCCCGCACCGACGGCTTCACCTCCTTGGCCGTGCTGGCGGGTGCCGGCGGTGCCGCGCTGGGGTGGCGGCTGGCCGACCCGATCGTCGGCCTGCTCATCACCGCCGCGATCCTGCTCGTCCTCAAGGACGCGGCACGCGAGGTCTTCCGCCGCCTGATGGACTCCGTCGACCCGGCGCTCATCGATTCGGGAGAGGCCGCGGTCGGCGAGGTCCCGGGCGTGCTGAGCGTGACGGAACTGCGGATGCGCTGGATCGGGCACAAGCTGCGCGCCGAGGCCACGGTCGAGGTGGAGGGCGGCATGAGTGTGCAGGAGGCCCACGCCGTGGCAGTCGAAGTGGAACACGCGCTGATCCACGCGGTGCCACGGCTGACGGCCGCCATGGTGCACACCGACCCGGTCGTCGGGCCGGACATGGACGATCCGCATCTCAGGCTGGCGTCCCATATGACATGAGCCCCGGGCGGCCCCGGCCCACCCCGCCGGGGCCGCCTTATCCGCCGATATCCAGACCAACCGGTGTGACGGTCCTGGATCCATTTGGCATGCCTTCTTACCGACAGCTCCTGCCGCTCGCTCCATGACGGCCCCGACGAACAAGTGACCTGACGGCAATAGATTGTTTACAAAATATCGTCGACAACGTATCGACAGCGCCGTCATCGCCTCTTACCTTCGTCAACCAAGCGCCACCTCCCCGATTCCGGCCCTCCCCCGCCGCGCCGACTCCCCCCGGCGACTGGGAACTCCCAGTAGCTCCGATCGGACCAGTGAGATTCATGAAAAAACCGCGCTTGGCTCTTGCACTGACGGCAACGACCCTGACTCTCTCGGCTTGTGGAATGGGCGGCCAGACCTCCGGTGGCACCGGCGCCACCGGGACTCGGAGCATCGTCATAGACGAGCCCTTCGCCCCCGCCGCCAACTGGTCCCTGCAGACGGATGACGCCTTCGTCCTCACCAAGGCCGGCTGCCTGGAGACCCTGATGAAGTACGAGACGGGCGGCGCGATCAAACCGATGCTCGCCTCGTCCTGGAAACAGACCGCCCCGACCACCTGGGACATCAAGCTCCGCCGGGGCGTGAGGTTCCAGGACGGCACCCCGCTCGACGCCAAGGCCGCCGTCGGAGCCCTGAAACACGCGCTCGCCGCGAAGACGCCCGCCCCGGGCTTCTCGCCCAAGACGATCAACGAGGTCTCGGCGGTGGGTGGTTCGACGGTCCGGATGACCACCCCCGCCCCGGACGCCCTTCTGCCGTACCGTCTCGCCTCTCCCAACACCGGGATTCTCGCCCCGAAGGCGTACTCCGGATCGTCCATCGCCCCCAGGGGAACGTGCACCGGCCCGTTCCGGATCGCCAAGGAAATTCCCCAGCAGGCAATTCAGCTGAAGCGCAACTCCGCGTACTGGGGAGGATCGGTCAAACTGGCCTCCGCCGAGGTGCGGTTCATCGCCGACGCCGCCAAGCGTGCCACCCAGGTGCAGACCGGTGAGGCCCAGATAGCCAGAAAGCTCTCCGTGCCGAGCGTTCAGGATCTCAAGGGAAACGACGCGGTCGCCGTACGGGCCGAACAGCTTCCCCGGACCACGGAGCTCGTCCTCAACAACAAGAAGGCGCCGTTCAGCAACGAAAAGGTGCGGCAGGCTTTCCAGGCGGCGATCGACACCAAGGCGATCACCAGCGCCGTGTACCAGGGAGCCGGGCGGCCGGCCGTCGGCCCGTTCGCCCCCGGTGAGCCGTGGACACCCGAGGGAGCGGCACCGGTCAAGGCCGATCCGGCCAAGGCCAAGGCCCTGCTCACCGAGGCGGGGGTCGCACCCTCCTCCATCAAAGTGCAGCTCATCGCCTACAACGAGGGGCCAGGATTCTCCGATCTCGCCGCCGTCATCCAACAGGAGCTCAAAGCCATCGGTGTGAAGGCGACCATCCGGACCGGCGATTACGCCTCGGTGGAGCCGGACCTCCTCTCGGGTGGCTTCCAGGCCGCACTGCTCTCCCGCAACCACCTCGGTGACATGCCCGACCCGGTCGGCTACCTGACCGCCGACTACGTCTGCAAGGGGAACTACAACCTCTCGCACTACTGCGACCCGAAGACCGATGCCCTCATCGAGAAGGCCGCGGCCACCAAGGACACGAAGGCCCGTTACGCCGACTACGCCAAGGTCGCCGCCCGCCTCCAGTCCCGTGCCGTGGACGTCTTCCTCACCCACGAGACCGAGTCCGTAGCCGTCGCCTCCGGGGTCAAGGGCTTCGCCGTCCACCCGTACTACACCCTCACCGCGGACCTCTCCCTCGGCACGAAGTGATCCACACGGCACCCACCCGCCGCCACACTCCACCGCGCACCGCCGCACCACCCACCGCACACAGAAGGAGTACGTCGTGATCGACTTCCGGCCCAAGTACATCACCTTCGACTGCTACGGAACCCTCACCGCCTTCGGGATGTCCGCGCTCACCCGTGAACTGTTCGCCGACCGCGTCGCCGCCGACCGGATGGAGGACTTCCTCGACGACTTCGAGGCGTACCGCATCGACGAGGTGCTGGGCGCGTACCAGCTCTACCCCGACGTCATCAAGAACGCCCTGAAGCGGGCCTGTGCCCTGTGGAAGGTGGAGTACCGCGACACGGACGGCGAGGCGATCGTGGCCGCCGTGCCCTCCTGGGGCCCGCACCCGGACGTGCCGGACGCGCTGCGCACCCTCGCCGAGAGCTATCCGCTGGTCATCCTCTCCAACGCCGCCAACGACCAGATCGGCGGCAACGTCGAGAAGCTGGGCGCCCCGTTCCACGCCGTCTACACGGCGGAGCACGCCCGTGCGTACAAGCCCCGCCTCCAGGCGTTCGAGTACATGCTGGAGCAGCTCGGGTGCGGGCCCGGCGAGATCCTCCACGTGTCCTCGAGCCTGCGGTACGACCTGATCCCGGCACACGATCTGCGGGTCCCCAACAAGGTCTACGTCAACCGGGGATACGAGCCGAGCGTGCCCTACTACGGCTACCACGAGGTCTCGGTCCTGTCCGAGCTGCCCGCGCTGCTCGGGCTGTGAGCACCGTGAAGACCGTTCCGTACTGGCTGGACACGGCCCCGGCCGGTCCCGACCGCAGCGCGGTGGAGATCGACGGCCGCACCGATGTGGCGGTCGTGGGCGCCGGGCTGACCGGGCTGTCCGCCGCCCTCCACCTCGCCCGCAAGGGCACCCAGGTCACCGTCCTGGAGCAGGAGACGGTGGGCTGGGGAGCCTCGGGGCGCAACGGCGGCATGTGCACCACGGGGCTGGCCATCGGTTTCCTCACCGCCGTGGAGCGCTATGGCCTCCCGACCGCCAAGGCCGCCTACCTGGCGTACAACGAAGCGATCGACACCGTTGAGAGGCTGGTGGACGAGGAGGGCATCGACTGCGACTTCTCCCGCACCGGAAAGCTCAACCTCGCCGCCAAGCCCGCACACTACGAACGGCTCGCGCGCACCCACGAGGCGCTCGCCGAACTGATCGGCTACAAGACACAGCTGATCCCCAAGCGGGACATCAGGTCCGAGATCGGATCCGACCACTACCACGGCGCGATGGCCGACCCTCAGGGCGCCGGACTGCACGTGGGCAAGTTCGTCCGCGGCCTCGCCGAGGCCGCCGCGAACCTGGGGGTGCGGATCCATGAGAAGGCCCCGGTGACCAAGGCGCGCCGGATCGGCGGCACGGTGCACGATCTGACCACCCCGGCCGGCACCCTGCGCGCGGACAACGTGCTGGTCGCCACGAGCGGCTATACCGGCTCCCCGTTCCCCTGGCTGCGCAACCGCATCGTCCCGGTCGGCAGCTTCATCATCGTCACCGAACCGCTGCGGCAGGAGGTGGTCGACGAGCTGATGCCCACCCGCCGGATGGCCTCCGACTCCAAGAACCTCCTCTACTACTTCCGCATCACCCCGGACAACCGGCTGCTGTTCGGGGGGCGGGCCCGCTTCGCGATGTCCAACCCGCAGTCCGACGCCAAGAGCGGACGCATCCTGCGTAACGGCATGCTCTCGGTGTTCCCGCAGCTCGACGGCGTGCGCATCGACTACCTCTGGGGCGGCCTGGTCGACATCAGCCTCGATCAGATGGTCCACTCCGGAGAACGGGACGGGCTGTACTACTCCGTGGGCTACTCCGGCCACGGGGTCCAGATGGCCACGCACATGGGCAAGCAGATGGCCGAGGTCATCGATGGCAGGCCCGAGGCGAACCTATGGCGGGGGATGAAGTTCCCCCGGGTGCCCGGACACTTCGGACCGCCGTGGTTCCTGCCGTTCGCCGGGGCCTACTACCGGGCCCTCGACGTCATCAAGTAGCCCGCCGCCCACTCGCCGGAAGAGCCCGGAAAGGAGGAGTGAACGATGGTCAGATTCGCCGTACGGCGGCTTCTGGTGCTGCTGATCACCCTGCTCGCCGTGTCAGCGGCCACCTTCGCCATCCCGTACACCTCGGGCGGCGACCCCATCCGGACGATCCTGCGTTCCAGGGTGTCCGACCAGGCCCTCGACCCCTCGGCGCTCGCGGCCCTGCGCTCCGAGCTCGGGCTCGACCGGCCGATCCTCGTGCAGTATCTGAACTGGCTCGGCCGGGCGGCACGGGGCGACTTCGGATTGTCCTTCACCAGCCGCACCCCGGTCGACCAGCTGCTGGGCAGCGCGATGGGGGTGTCGAGCACGCTCGCCGTCATCGCCATCGGGCTGGCCTTCCTCGCGGCCCTGCCCCTGGGCACCCTCGCCGCGATGCGGCCGGGGAAGCGGGTCGACAACGGAGTGACGGTGCTGACACAGAGCTTCGTCGCCGTCCCCGAGTACTGGCTGGCCCCCGTCCTGGTGCTGGTCTTCTCCCGCTATCTCGGCTGGCTGCCGTCCGCCGGATGGCGCGACCCCACCTCGATCGTCCTGCCGGCGATCGTCCTGGCGCTGCGGCCGATGGCCTACTTCGCCCAGGTCACCCGGGCCGCGATGAGCGATGTACTCGCGTCGCCGTACATGACCGCCGCCCGCAGCCGGGGGCTGAGTGGACGTCAGGCCCTCCTGCGGCACGGGCTCCGCAACGCCCTGTTGCCCGTGATGACGCTCTTCTCCCTGTGGTTCGCGGGACTGCTCGGCGGATCGGTGGTCGTGGAGGTCATCTTCGCCATCCCCGGAATGGGCCGGCTCGTGTACAACGCCGTGATCAACCACGACATCCCGCTGATCCAGGGCGGAATCCTGAGCATCGTGGCGCTGGCAGTCCTCATCACCACCGCCACCGACTTTCTCTACGCACTGATCAACCCGGCCGTGAGGGTACGCGATGGCGCTGTCTAGCTCTCTTCCGCACAGTCCGGTCCCCCGCACCATGACACGGCGCCTCGCGCGCTGGACCGCCACCTCCCTGCGCGCCTTCACCGGCCGGCACTGGACACTGCGCGCGGGCGCCGTCGTCCTGGCCCTGGTACTGATGACCCTGCTGCTCACGCCATGGATCGCCCCCTTCGACCCGGCGCACCAGGACCTCACCCGGCGGCTGGCCGGGCCCAGTGCCCAGCACTGGCTCGGCACCGATCAGTTGGGGCGGGACGTGCTCAGCCGGTTGATGTACGGCGGGCGCTTCTCGGTGTCCATCGCGGCGGTCACCCTGCTGCTCTCCGCCGTCGTCGGTACGGTGATCGGAGCGTTCAGCGCCCGGCGCGGCGGGCTCCTGGACGAGGTGGTCATGCGCACCACCGACCTGCTGATCGCCATCCCCGACGTGGTCGTCGCGCTGTTCCTCATCGCGTCCTTCGGCACCGGCTACGGCATGCTGATCGCGGCCCTGACGATCGTGGGCTGGACCCCCTTCGCCCGGCTGATGCGCGGCCTCGCCCTCGAGATCAACAGCCGGGAGTACATCGAGGCCGCCGAGGCACTGGGCTGCTCCAAGACCTTCATCGTCTTCCGCCACGTCATCCCCAACGCGCTGCGGCCCGTGCTGGCCCTGGGCTTCCTGCGGTTCGGGCACAAGCTCATCACCGTAGGAGGGCTGTCCTACCTGGGGCTGGGCGTCCAGCCGCCCGACTCCGACTGGGGCGCCATGCTGCTGGACGCCCAGCCCTATATGCAGCGTGTCCCGCTCCTCGTGCTCGCGCCCGGCGCCGCCATCTTCCTTACCGCACTGAGCGTCACCCTGATCGGCCACGGCATGGAACTCAAACGCAGGAGGCGGACGGATGCCTCATGACGCCGCGTCGGCGGCACCTTCATCGGCCCAGATCAGCCGCCGTACCCTCGCCTCACAGGTCGTGGAGCGGATCCGGTCCGAACTCCTCACCGGCGCCTTCCCGCCCGGCTCCCAGCTGGGCGAGGCCGAACTCGCCGAATCCCTGGGGGTCAGTCGCGGCCCGGTACGCGAAGCCCTCGCCCGGCTGGTCCACGAAGGGCTGCTGCTGAGCGTTCCCCACCGCGGGGTCTTCGTACCGCTGCTCGGCGAGGCCGACGTCCTCGACATCTACTACGCCAGGGAAGCGCTCGAGGCGGCCGCCTTCCGCCGCGTCATCACCTCGCCCACACCGCCCGGCCTGCTGCTCGCCCTCGACGCGACGGTGGACGAGCTCGCCCGGGCCTCCCGGGTGGGCGACTGGTCGAAGGTGGCCGACCTCGACGTGCGGTTCCACTCCCTGGTGATCGAGGCGGCCGGCAGCCCACGCCTCCGCCGCATGTTCGACACCGTGATCGCCGAAACCCGGCTGTGCCTCAACCTCCAGGCCGATGCCGACCCCGCACGGCTCGACCTCCTCGACGAACACCGGGAACTGGCACGACTGATCGCGGGCGACGACGTCGACGCCGCGCTGGCCACCCTCACCCAGCACTTCGAAGAAGCCACCGTGACCGTGCGGAAGCGCCTGCGCGCGGTCCGCCGCTGAAGGGAACCGGAACATGCGTCTGCACCACCGTCCTCCGCCGGGTCCGGCGGCCGCCTGTGACACCGCGCTCGACGTCCGGGGCCTGCGGGTGGAGTTCGCCGGGACCGATACCGCCTCGGCCACGCCTGCCGTCGATGGTCTCGATCTGACCGTCCGGCGCGGAGAGATCGTCGCCCTGGTGGGAGAGTCGGGCTCTGGCAAGACCCTCACGGCACTCAGTGTCATGGGGTTGCTTCCGCCCGGTGCCCGGATCACCGGCGGCCGGATCACCCTCGGCGAGGATGACCTGGCCTCCCTGCCACCGAAACGCATGGACCGCATCCGCGGGCACCGGATGGCGATGCTCTTCCAGCAGCCCAAGGCCATGCTGGATCCCACGGCCACCGTGCGCGGCCAAGTGGCCGAACCCCTGCGGTTGCATCAGGGCCTCAGCCGCCGCCAGGCGAGGACGCGGGTCGTGGAACTCCTGCGTGACGTCGGCATCCCCGAGCCCGAGCGCCGGGCCTCGGCGTACGCACATCAGCTCTCCGGGGGCATGGCGCAGCGCGTGATGATCGCGGCAGCCCTGGCCGGAGAGCCCGGACTGCTGATCGCCGACGAGCCGACGACCGCGCTCGACGCCACCGTCCAGGCCCAGATCCTGCGGCTGCTCCGCCGCAAGCAGCGGGAGTCCGGCATGTCCGTGCTGCTCATCACGCACGACCTCACCATCGTCAGCTCGATCGCCGATCGTGTCGCCGTCATGTATGCCGGACGCGTGGTGGAGGAGGGTTCCGTTCACGAGGTCTTCGACGCGCCCGAGCACCCGTACACCCGCGCCCTGCTGAAGGCGTCGCTGCTGCAGTCGGAGGAGGGCAGGCTCTTCTCGATACCCGGCAGCGCGACGCAGTCCCGCGGCCTGGACCATGGGTGCCGGTTCCAACCCCGATGTCCGCTCGCCCAGGCCCTCGGCATCGCCGGGGAGTGTTCGGGCGCCGAGCCTCCCCTGCACACCTGCGGCGGTGAGCACCGCTGCCGGTGCTGGGCCTCCAAGCCCGGTACCGAGCGCGTCGGCGAGGCGGTGGGCGTATGACGGCGCTGACGGCGGATCGCCCACCCCCTCCCACGGCGCGGCGGCCACTCGTCGTCGTCGAGAACCTGGTCAAGCACTTCCCGCTGAAGGGCGGGGTGTTCGGGGGCAAGCAGCACGTCCACTCCGTCGACCATGTCTCGTTCACCATCGCTCCCGGCGAAGTGCTCGGTCTGGTGGGGGAGTCGGGCTGCGGAAAGAGCACCCTGGCCAGGGCCATGCTCGGGCTGACCCCGGTCGACTCCGGACGCGTGCTGTTCGACGGGGCCGACGTGGCCCGGACCAAGCGCCGTGCGCGAAAAGCCCTGCGCCGTTCGATGCAGTTGGTCTTCCAGGACCCGTTCGCCGCGCTGGACCCTCGGATGCGTCTGGAGACGAGCCTCGACGCACCCCTGGTCCAGCACGGTCTCGGCACCCGGGAGGAGCGTCACCAGCGCATCCTCGAAGCGCTCGGTCAGGTGGGACTCGATGCCTCGTTCCTCGGCCAGCGGCCCGGCGAATGCTCCGGCGGCCAGCTCCAGCGGATCGTGGTGGCCCGCGCCCTGCTGCTCCGCCCGCGCCTGCTGATCTGCGACGAACCCACCTCCGCCCTCGATGCCTCGGTCCGCGCCCAGATCCTCAACCTGCTGATCGAGCTCAAGGACGAGCTGGGCCTCACCCTGCTGATGATCTCGCACGATCTGCGCGTCGTACGCCACGTCTGCGACCGGGTGGCGGTCATGTATCTCGGCGAGATCGTGGAAGTGGCCTCCCGCGAGGACCTGTTCGAGCGCCCCGCCCACCCCTACACCCAGGCGCTGCTGACCGCCTCACTCCCCGAGGAGTCCGGCGCGGAAGCGGATTTCGGCACCCTGCGCGGTGAGCCGCCCAGCCCGGTGAACCCGCCCTCGGGATGCCGCTTCCACCCACGCTGCCCCAAGGCCCGCGACCGGTGCCGCACCGAGGCTCCCGCGCCGAGCGCCGGGCCTCAAGGGCGTGTCGTCTCATGCCACTACCCGAGCGCATAGCGCACCGGACAGACGAAGAGAGCGAGCCGATGACGACAGTCGAGTCCGCGCCCATGGCCCAGCCGACCTGGCGGCCGCCCGCTGGGGCGCTGTGGTCCGGACGGTGGGTGGACGGTGCGTCCGCCATGCCCGTGCGCGACCCGGAGGACGGCAGCCTCCTCGGCCACGTCACCGATACCGGTCCCGCCGAGGTCGACCAGGCCGTCACCGGTGTGGCCGCCGCTGTCACCTCCGGGGAGGAGTGGCCCGCGTGGCGGCGGCGCGAGGCCCTCGACGCGGCCGCCCGGCTGGTGCTGCGGCGGCGCGAAGTGCTGACGGAGGTGATGTCCCGGGAGGGCTGCAAGACCTTGCGGGAGGCCACCGCCGAGGTGTCCCGCGCCGCTGAGACCCTCAGGCTCTCGGCCCAGCAGACCGGCCGCCTCACCGGTGAGACCCTGCCCTTCTCCGACACATCACGGGGCGCGGGCCGACTGGGCTGGTACACCCGCGAACCGGTCGGGGTGGTCGCCGCCGTCACCCCCTTCAACGACCCGCTCAACCTGGTCGCGCACAAGGTGGGCCCGGCCCTGGCCGCGGGGAACGGCGTCGTCCTCAAACCGGCCGAGGCCACACCGCTCACCGCGTTGGCGTTCGCCGAGATCCTGCTGGACGCCGGGGTGCCCGCCGAACGCCTCGCGGTCATCCCCGGAACCGGCGCCGGCGCCGGTCGCGCCCTCGTCGGCCACCCCCTCGTCGACCTCGTGTCCTTCACCGGGGGCTTCCGCACCGGCAACGAGGTGGCGCGCGCCGCCGGAGCCAAGAAGACCCTCATGGAACTGGGCGGCAACAACGCCGTGCTGGTGCTGGACGACGCGGCCCGCGAGGCGGCGGCGCACGCCGTGGTGGCGGGCGCGTTCGGGGTGGCCGGACAGAACTGCCTGTCGGTGCAACGCGTCTTCGTGTCCTCCCGGATCGCCGACCGCTTCGTCCGGGACGTGGTGACGGCCACCGAGGCGCTACGGGTGGGCCGCAAGACCGACCCCCGTACCGACATCGGCCCGCTCATCAGCGAACGTGAGGCCCGCCGGGTCCAGGAGTGGGTGCGGGAGGCCCGCGAGGGCGGTGCCGAGGTGCGCACGGGCGGACGACGGGAGGGGGCGTTCCACTGGCCGACCGTGCTCACCGGCGTACTGGCGGACGCGAAAGTGATGAGGGAGGAGATCTTCGGCCCGGTGCTGGTGATCGAGCCGTTCGAGACGGTGGACGAGGCCATCACTCGCGCCAACGACACCCGCTACGGCCTCCAGGCGGGCATCTTCACCGCCGGGCTGGAGACCGCGCTGGACGTGGCGGAGCGGCTGCGGGTCGGTGCGGTGATGATCAACGACAGCAGCGACTTCAGGATCGACGCCATGCCCTTCGGCGGGCCCAAACGGTCGGGCGTCGGCCGCGAGGGTGTGCGCTACGCCATGGAAGCCATGACCGAACCCAAGATCGTCGCGGTGCGCCGCGGCGCGTAACCGCCCGGATCTCTGCCGTACGGCCTCGACCATATGGCCTCGGCCGCGTCCCCTCCGCCGCGTGTTCTCAGTCGTGCGGCGGGGCCCCGGTGACCATGTGGTCCGCGTGGTTGACGGCCTCGACAACCAGCCGTCGCAGATGGCCGTCGTGGAGGGAGTACACCGAGCGGCGGCCCTCCTTGCGCACCTCGACCAGCCCGGCCAGCCGCAGCTTGGCCAGATGCTGGCTCACCGCCGGGCGAGCCGCCCCGCTGCCCTCGGTGAGAGTGTTCACATCCGCCTCGCCCCGGGCGAGGGACCACACCAGATGCAGCCGGGTCGGGTCGGACAGCAGCGAAAAGACATTGGCGGCCTCGGCGAACTGCGCCGCGCCGCTGGGATGCGTATGCGACCGGGCCGCAGTTGAGGATTCCTCGCTCACCGACATGCGCCCATCGTAGAGCGCTCCCATGGCGTGGGGGTGGCCGTCAGCAGGGTACGGTCGGCAAGCGGTTCCGAAGCCTCGGCGGTTCGGGCGAGTTGCTCCGCGTCAGGGTCCTGAGGGTGCGAACCCTCCCCATCCTTTAGATGCACGCGTGCGCTCATAAGCACATAATGGTCCGGAGGGAGGTGCGATGTCCAACGTCGCACGAACCAGCAGTGGCGGGCTTCGCGAGCGCCTACACCGTGGTGTACGTGCGCGACCACCTCGGCCGCTCCGCCGCCGATGTGCCGCTCGCCCTCGGCGCGTACGGCACGGACTCGATGGTCATCGCCCTGTTGCTGCCCCGCGTCCTCGACCGGATCTCGGACTGGGCTGTGATGCTGCGCGGCGCGTTCCCGCTCACCGTGGTCTACGTCGGACTCGGCGCCCGCACGGCGGCGCACACGGGAGGATGGCGGTGGCCGGCGCTGCTCGCCGCGTGGGCCGCGTTGGGCGCCGCGTGCTCGATGGTGCTCACGCCCACCGGCCGCCTGATCCGCCGCTCGGCACCGCCTGAGGAGCGCACCTCCGCCTTCGCAGCGCAGTTCTCGCTCTCCCACTCCTGCTGGCTGCTGACCTACCCTGTGGGACTCTGTTGGTCGATGTGATCTGGGTTTTTGTCGGTCAGGCCGCGTGGCTGAGGGCAAGTTGTTCGTAGTGGGAGATTCGTGTGGTGCCCAGGGGGGGTCCGGTCCACCAGGCGTCGAGTCGGTGGAGGTTGAGTGCGGCCGCGGTCAGGACCTGGGCCAGAGAGGTTTTGGCGAGGCCGCGGTAGCGAGTATGCCGGGTGCCGGTGCGCCGCACTGCCTGCGAGATGGTGCCCTCCACCCCGGCTCTGGTGTGGTAGCGCTTCTTCCATTCCTCGGTCTGCTGTTCTGCCCGGCGTTGTTGGAGGAGTTCGTGCTCCTCGCGCGGGAGCAGTGTCAGGACGCGGTAGGCGGCCGTGGTGCAGGTGTCCTTGGCCGGGCAGCTGGTGCATCCGGCGCCGGAGAAGTCGATGTGGACGCGGGGTTCGCCGCCGATGACGGTGTCGCTCCAGCGGGTGCTGATCCGGCCCTGCGGGCAGGTCGCCTGCCGGGTCTGCCAGTCGATGCGGAAGTCGGTGGCGGCGTAGCCGCTGCCCTGCAGGGCCGGTCGGCCGCCGGCCTGTCTGACCGGCCCGATGACCTCGACGCCCCGTGCACGAGCCTGAAGGATGATCTTCGCGCTGGTGTAGCCGCCGTCCACGTAGTGTTCGGCCGGCTTCAGCCCCCGCTCGGTCAAGGCATCGTGGACGGCGGCGGTGAGCTGGTGATCGTCCGTCGTGGCCGGTGTGGTGGCCGTGCACGTGATCAGGTGTGGGAGGCCGTCGTCGCAGCTCTCGGTGAGATGCGTTTTGTAGCCGTCCCAGGCGGATCCCCGCTTCACCCCGCAGCGCGCGTCCCCATCGTGCGGGGAGACGATGCGTGCCGCTCCCGGAGGGCGTTGTCTGTGTCCGCGCCAGCGCACCCCGCGGGCGTCGCGCTGGTACTCCTGGCCCCACACGGTGCGCAGGAGCACGACAGCCTCGAGGCCGGCGAGGTGGGCCGGGGTCGTGGGATCGTCGAGAGTGTCGAGGAGTTCATAGCCGTCGCCCCCGACGTTCTCGGCGAACGCGGTGCGCTCGGCTTCTCCCTTGGGCAGCCGGTAGGAGTCAGCACGTTGCCGGTAGCGCGCGAGTCAGTCCGCGTTGACCGCGTCGGTGCCGGCCAGCCAGGCGGGAGCGGCCACCGCCAGAGCCTCCAGGGCGCAGCGCATGGTCTCGGTGACGAACTCCAGCCGGTTCAGGTCACGGATGCAGGCGATGACATGGGTGGAGTCGGTGCGGGCCCGGCCGCCGGCCCGCAGCAGGCCCCGCTTGCTGCACTGCGCGAGGATGGCGTCCAGGATCTGCTGCTCCGGGCCGTGGGCGATCAGCCGGTCACGGAACTCGCTGAGCACCGAGAAATCAAAGCCAGGATCGGCCAGTTGGAGGCCGCCGGGTAGCGGGGACGCATTGCTGCGTCCCCGCCCCCTAAGAACCGTGCGTGCCCGTCATCCGAGCACACGGCTCAAGCAAGCCCCGAAGGCTCGCGGACAGTCAGAAGTGCTGGTCTGCCGCTGGCGCCGCGGGCGCGGCGCCCCCCGCCGCCCGGGGGTTCCCAGCGGGGGTGGACCCGGCCC
>NZ_JBHYVB010000094.1:28318-41439 GCF_042750115.1 Streptomyces sp. NPDC059455 | reverse complement strand
CCCACGCGGGGGTGCCGAAAATCCACACCGCCCCGCGCCCCTTCGGGGCGCGACCGAACCGCACCGGACTTCAGCGAGGGCGCTTAGCGGTACGACACGGCTGGGCGGCGCCCGTGCGGCAGCCTGACCGGATGCCGTACGGGCTGCCGCCCGCCACCATCGACTACGCGCCGTCGTACGCCGCCCGCAGCGCGGCGATGTCGAGCTTGCCCATCTTCATCATCGCCTCGGTGGCCCGCTTGGCCTTCTGCGGGTCCGAGTCGGCGATCATGCCGAGCAGGGCGGTGGGGACGATCTGCCAGGACACCCCGAACTTGTCCTTCACCCAGCCGCAGGGGCCCTCCTCACCGCCCTCGGAGAGCTTGCTCCAGTAGTGGTCCACCTCGTCCTGGTCCGCGCAGTGGACCTGGAAGGAGATGGCCTCGCTGAAGGTGAACTGCGGCCCGCCGTTGAGCCCCACGAACTTCTGTCCGTTGGCCTCGAACTCGACGGTCAGCACGCTCCCCGCCGGGCCGCCGGGCTCGACCCCGGTGTAGTGGGTGATCCGTCCGAGCCTGGAGTTCTTGAAGATCGAGATGTAGTGCTGCGCCGCCTCTTCGGCCTGGCCGTCGAACCACAGGCACGTGGTGAATCCGTCGCTGGCCATCGGTACCTCCTGCGCTGGGGAGCATTTACCCCTTCAGACCGCTCCCCCGCCGGGAACTCATCGGTCCTCGGCCGACGCGTTTTCCGTGAGGTAGTGATGCAGCCGGCAGGAGCCCTCGAGCATCGCCGTGGCGCGCTGGGCAAGCCCCTCCTGACGTCGGGCGATGACCGTGCGCAGGGCCTCGCTGCCGCCCGTGCGGCGCAGCCCCTCGAGGACGGGCCGGATCTGGGGCAGCGGATAGCGGACCCGGCGCAGCAGGTCGATCATCCGGGCGTCCCGGACGTCGGACGGTCCGTAGACGCGGTAGCCGGTGCTCCGGTCGCGCCGCGGGCGCAGCAGACCGGCGGACTCCCACACCCGCAGGGCCGAGGTGCGCAACCCCAGACGGGCGGCCACCTCGCCGATGCGCAGCGGCCCGGAGCGTGACGGCGCCGACGCGTCCGGGGTCTGCTCGGCGACCGCTTCGAGCGCCTTCCCCGCCGCCTCGAGGGAGAGCCGCTGGTCATGGAGCGCCGCATGTCCGGCGTTGACCAGAGTGAGCGCCAGGGCCACGTCCTCGTCGTGGACGGCCCGCATGACCGCGCGGGCGGTCTCCGCGCCGTATCCCGGCATCAGGGCCCGGTAGGCCACCAGGGCTCTGCGATGCCGGTCGTCGAGTCTGCGGTAGCCGGCGGGGGTGCGGGTGGCCGGGGGCAGGATGCCCGCGTCGACGTAGTTGCGGATCTGCTGGGTGGAGACACCCGCCATACGGGCCAGATCGACGGGGCGCAGCGCGGCGTCCGTACGGCTCACGGTTCGTCACCTTCGACTCGAGGGTTCACGGGCGAGTTGAAGGTTAGCGTCGACTCCATCGCGGTGTGCCCGGCGGGGGTTGGACAGAAAGCCGGGAAAAGTCTCAACGTGCACTTCAATGAAACACTTGAAGGCATGGATGTCAGCGAAATCAAGGTCCGTGGAGCCAGGGAGAACAATCTCCAGGGCGTGAGTGTGAACATTCCCAAGCAGCGGCTCACGGTCTTCACCGGTGTCTCCGGATCCGGTAAGTCCTCGCTCGTCTTCGACACCATCGCCGCGGAGTCGAGGCGGCTGATCAATGAGACCTATACGGCGTTCGTCCAGAACTTCATGCCGACGCTCGGCCGTCCGGACGTCGACTCGCTGCGGAATCTGAGTGCGGCGATCATCGTGGACCAGGAGCCGATGGGCGCCAACTCCCGTTCCACCGTGGGCACCGCCACCGATGCCCACACCCTGCTGCGGATCCTGTTCAGCCGGATCGGCAGCCCGTACGTCGGCCCTCCCCTCGCCTTCAGCTTCAACACCGCCGAGGGCATGTGTCCGCGGTGCGAGGGGCTCGGCCGGGTAACCGACATCGACATCGGCCAACTCATCGACAGGGAGAAGTCGTTGAAGGAGGGGGCGATCACGGTCCCCGGATTCGAGGTGGACAGCTGGCACTGGCAGGTTATGGCGGCCTCCGGCCTTTTCGACCCCGATACCAAGCTCCGGGACTACACCCCGGCCCAGTGGGAGGACTTCCTCCACAAACCGGCCACCAAGATCAAGGTGGGGAAGAACAACCTCACCTACGAGGGGCTGGTGACCAAGGTCCGCCGGCAGTATCTGGCGAAGGACCGGGAGACGATGCAGTCGCGCATGCGCGCGTTCGCCGACCGGGCCATGACCCTGGCCGAGTGCCCCGAGTGTGAGGGCGCCCGGCTGTGCGAGGCCGTCCGGTCCTGCCGGATCGACGGCCGCTCCATCGCGGACTGCTCGGCCCTGCAGATCAGCGATCTGGCGGAGTTCGTACGCGGCATCCGGGACGATTCCGTCGGGCCGGTGCTGGAGAGCCTGCGTGCGCTCCTCGACTCCCTGGTCGAGATCGGCCTGGGGTATCTGAGCCTGGACCGGGAGTCCGGCACCCTGTCCGGCGGCGAGGCCCAGCGGGTGCGGATGGTCCGGCATCTGGGCTCCAGCCTGACCGATGTCACGTATGTCTTCGACGAGCCCACGGTGGGCCTGCACCCACATGACATCGAGCGCATGAACCGGCTGCTGCTCCAGCTGCGGGACAAGGGCAACACGGTGCTGGTCGTGGAGCACAAACCGGAGACCATCCGGATCGCCGACCATGTGGTGGACCTGGGGCCGGGCGCCGGGGTGGCGGGAGGGCGCGTCTGCTACCAGGGCGACCTGGCGGGCCTGGGCGCCTCCGACACCCTGACCGGGCGCTATCTGGACCACCGGGTGCGGCTGCGGGAGAAGGTACGGCAGCCCACCGGGCAACTGCCGCTCCGGGGCGCCCGGTTGCACAATCTGCGGGATGTGAGCGTGGACATCCCGCTCGGTGTGCTCACCGTCGTCACCGGTGTCGCCGGATCGGGCAAGAGCTCCCTGATCCATGGGTCGCTGTCCGGGCGGGAGGAGGTGATCGTCGCGGACCAGTCGGCGATCCGTGGCTCCCGCCGCAGCAACCCGGCCACCTATACCGGGCTCCTCGATCCGATCCGGACGGCGTTCGCCAAGGCCAACCGCGTCAAACCGGGGCTGTTCAGCGCCAATTCGGAGGGCGCCTGCCCGCGGTGCAAGGGCATCGGGCTGATCTACACCGACCTCGCCATGATGGCCGAGGTGGCCTCGGTGTGCGAGGACTGCGAGGGGAAACGGTTCCGGCCCGAGGTGCTGACGTACCGGCTGCGCGGGCGGAACATCAGCGATGTCCTGGGCATGTCGGTGGCCGAGGCACTGGAGTTCTTCACCACCGGTCAGGCCCGGGTGATCCTGGACCGGCTGGCCGCGGTGGGACTGGGCTATCTGGCGCTGGGTCAGCCGCTCACCACGCTCTCCGGGGGTGAGCGCCAGCGGCTGAAGCTGGCCATCCACATGGCGCGGAGCGGCTCGACGTACGTTCTGGACGAGCCGACCACCGGACTGCACCTCGCCGATGTGGACCAGCTGCTCGCCCTGCTCGACCGGCTTGTCGACGCGGGCAACACGGTCGTCGTCATCGAGCACCACCAGGCCGTGATGGCCCATGCGGACTGGATCGTCGACATGGGTCCGGGGGCGGGCCACGACGGCGGTCAGGTGGTGTTCACCGGGACCCCCGCCGACCTCGTGGACACCGGCGGCTCCCTCACCGCCGTCCACCTGCGCGACTACGTCAAGCGGACATGAGCCCCCGCCCTGATGGTCCCGTCGGCGGGACCACCGGGGCGGCACGGCGCGTCAGGGCGCGGGCGGGGGTGCGGGAGCACCCGCGGGCGGCGGGATCTTGGCGTAGGCGGCCGTGGTGGTGCCCGCCTCGGCGGACACCACCACGCTCTCCCGCGGCATCAGGGCGTCACGCGCCGCGCCCGGGTCCCAGCCGGTGTCGACCACCCGCTTCTGCACCAGGATCGCGGCCCCGAGGACCACGAGGCCGAGCAGCACGATGACCACGAGCCCGACGGCGCCACCGGCCTTGCCCGCGTTGCCGATGAGCGCGCCGAACCAGCCGAAGTCGGCGTCGCCGAAGGTGGTGTTCTGGTCGCCGAACGCGCCGAGCACCTTGAGCAGCAGGGCGGGGAGGAAGGTGATGAGCAGCCCGTTGAGGAACGCCCCCACCACCGCGCCGCGCCGGCCGCCGGTCGCGTTGCCGTAGACCCCGGCCGCGCCACCGGTGAAGAAGTGCGGCACCAGACCGGGCAGCACCAGGGCGAGGCCGAAGGCCGGATTGAAGATCCATGTGAGCAGGGCCAGGCCGACCAGCCCGCCGGTGAAGCTGGAGATGAAGCCGATCAGCACCGCGTTCTGCGCGTACGGGAAGACGATGGGCGCGTCCAGCGCGGGCAGCGCGCCGGGGACGACCTTCCGCGCGATCCCCTGGAAGGCGGGGACCAGTTCGCCGAGGATCGTACGGACGCCGAAGAGGATCACCGCGACGGCGATGCCGAACTGGAGCCCCTGCATCACGGACTGCATCAGGTAGTTGCCGGTACCGGTGGCCACGGCGCCACCGGTGCCCGTGGCGAACGCCTTGAAGGCGGCCTTCTGCCCCTCCTTGATGAGCAGGAGGACCGCCATGACCAGGTAGATCAGCAGCATCGACAGGGCGGTGGCCACCATCGAGTCGCGCAGGAAGCGCAGCCCCTCGGGGAGCTTCATCTCCTCGGTGGAGCGGCTGCGCTTGCCGACCACCTTTCCGGCCGCGCCCGCCACGATGTACCCGGCCGTGCCGAAGTGGCCGATGGCCACGGTGTCGCTGCCGGTGACGCGCTTGGTCCAGGGGTGGGCGAAGGCGGGCATCGCGACCAGCATGATGCCCAGCAGCACACCGCCGACGGCCACCACGGCGATGGTCGAGCGGCCGCCGTTGGCCAGGACCACGGTCAGCAGCGTGGCCATGAAGAGCATGTGGTGCCCGGTCAGAAAGACATAGCGGAGCGGGGTGAACCGGGCCAGCAGCAGGCTGACCACGAAGCCCAGGATCATCAGCCAGGCGACCCGTGAACCGAACTGGTCCTGGGCGATGCCGACGATGGCCTCGTTGGTGGGGATGACGCCGTGGGCGCCGGTGACGCCCTGGATCATGGTGCCCAGCGGGGCGAGGGAGTCGGTGACCAGCCCCGCTCCCGCGCCGATCAGCAGAAAGCCGAGGGTCGCCTTGATGGCGCCGCCGATGATCTGCCCGGTGCTCTTCTTCATCGCGATGAGTCCGACGGCGGTGATGATGCCGATCAGATACGCGGGCTCGCTCAGAATCTCATTGACGAGAAACGTGGCAAGGGTGACAAACCAGCTCATGGTGCTTCCTCAGTCCCCGTCGTTCAGACGTCGTACGTGTCCCGGAGCACCGCGTCCACCTCGGCGGTGCTGGTGAAGTCCTGGACGACCTTCACCGGCCGTCCCACATCGCCCAGGGTCCTGGCGATCTCACGGGAGGTCAGCAGGGCCACGGCCTCGGATGCCTTGCCCTTCGCGGAGATGGTGTCGGTGGCCTCCACGGTGACGAACCTCGACCAGCCCCAGCGGTCCAGCACCTGCTCCAGGGTGTTCTTGAGGAACAGGCTGGTGCCGACGCCGTTGCCGCAGACGGTGAGGATCTTGTGCAGCGAACCCGCCCGGGGCTCGGGGGCGGCGGACGGCTCGGACGGCTCCGGCCCGGAGCCGTCCTCCGGCCGCTCCCCGGCCAGTACGGCGTGCAGCGCCTCCGGGGTGGGCGCGGCAGCGAGGGCGGCCGCCGTGTCGGGGTCGCCAAGGAGCCGTGCCAGGCTCGCCATCGCGGAGGTGTGCGCCGCGGAGTCCTGGGCGGCCAGGGCGACGACGAGGGTGACGGGGTCGTTGGACTCATGCCCGAATTCCACGGGCCCGGCGAGCCGGACCCAGGACATCCCGGTGGACAGCACCGCCGGGGACGGCCGGGAGTGGGCGAAGGCCACACCCGGCGCGATGACGATGTACGGCCCGTTCTCCTCGACGTTGGCGACCATCTCGCGGGTGTACTCGTCGGTGGTGGCTCCCGTGTCCACCATCAGACGGCCGGCGGCACCTATCGCCTCACGCCAGTCGGCCGCCCGTACGTCGAGCCGGACGGCCTCGACGGGGAGCAGGTCTTTCAGATCTTCCATGCAGGTCATCATGGCTGACATGGCTCTGTCACACAGCCCCCGGAGGCGGAAGCGGAGCGGCAGCCTCCGCAGTGTCCGGCAAGCATACGAAGACGAGAACCGCGAGCGCCTCGCACCCCCCGGCGGCCACCAGGGCGCCGGGCAGTGACCAGGTGGCGAGCGGACCGGCGAGGGCCGCGCCCAGGGCGAAGCCGGTGATCTTCAGGCTGGCGCCGGTGGTGAAGACCTGGCCGCGCAGCCGCTCCGGCGCCTCCCGGTGGCGGATCGCGAACAGGGCCGTGAGCTGGGGCCCCTCCGCGGCGCCGGCGAGCAGCACGGCGGCGATCAGCGCGGCCGGGTGGCCGGTGGCCGCGAGCAGGGGCGCGAGGACGAGCAACAGGGCTCCGCCGAGGAGCACGGCGTCCGGGTGCGGCGGGCGGGGGCGGCGGGAGAGGGCCGCGTTGGCCACGAGGGCCGATGCGGCGGTGGCGGACAGCAGCAGGGCGCCACGGTCGGCGCCGCCGAGCGCGGCCGCGCCGAGCGGCGGCCAGCAGATGAGCAGCGCGCCCTGGCCGACGCAGGAGACCACGGAGGTGACGGTGGCTCGGGCCAGGGGCCGGTTGCGGACGATGACGCGCAGCCCGGCGGTGAGATCGGCGACGACCGACGTGCCCGGCGGTGGGGCCGACGGGGCGGGTCGCGCGGGCGCGGGGAGCGCCCGGACGGCGGGCAGCGCGAGGCCGATCAGCGCGATGGACACCACCACGGCGGCCGGTGCCCCGGCCACCCCCGCGACGGCCCCGGCGAGTGCGGGCCCCACCAGCGCGGCGAGGCTGAACGTCAGCGCGTCGAGCGCGGTGGCGCGGGGCAGGTCCGGCGGCGCCACCACCCGGGGCAGTTGGGAGGTCCATCCGCCGGACAGTGCCGGTCCCAGCAGCCCCGCACCCACCGCGAGAAGAACCGTGAGGGCGAACGGCACCCGTCCCAGGCCCAGAAGGACCGCGGCCAGCCCCGCCGCGTAGAGGGCGAGCGCCGCGGCCAGCAGCCGGGCCGGCCGGGTCGAGCGGTCGAGCAGCACCCCGAAGAGGGGTCCGCCGCCCGCCGCCGCGGCCATGATCCCCGCCAGCAGCGCCGAGCCCGAGGAGGGCGAACCGGTGAGCACCGGCCCGGCCAGCAGCAGCGCGGGACCGGACATCTCGTCCCCCGCGCGGGCGGCGGCCGCCCCGCCCAGATAGCACCCCATCGCGTAACGCCCCGGCATGCGCAGCACGTTACGGTGCTAACGCAAAGCCCCGCCAGGTGCGTTACATTGGCGTTGTGTCATCGCCTTCGAACGACAACTGGTCGACCCGGCATTCGGTACGGGCCACCGCCCGGCGCATCACCGCCCTCGTCAACGCCCTGGCCGCGGAGCCGAGCCCGGATCCCGCCGCGATCGCCGGGCTCCTGCTCGATCACGGTGAGTCCGGCCCGCTCGAGCTCACCGCCGACGATGTCGCGGGGATGCGCACCGCCGCGCTGCGGCTGCGCGAGGTGTTCGCCGCCGGTCAGGTCGACGAGGCCGCCGGGGTGCTCAACCGGCTGCTGCGGGAGGGCACCGGCCCGCTCCGGCTCAGTTCGCACGACGGCCGCTCGCCCTGGCATCCCCACCTGGACAGCGACGACGAGGCGCCCTGGGGCGAGTGGTTGCTCGCTTCCTCGTGCATGGCGCTGACCGTGCTGCTCTGGGAGGGTCAGCGCCCGCCCGGCGGTCTGTGCTCCTCCTCCGGCTGCGGCGATGTCTTCCTCACCGTGGGCAGCGGACCGGAGCGCCGCTACTGCTCACGCCGGTGCGCGACCCGTGAGCGGGTGGCCGCCCACCGGCGCGCCAAGGCGAAGACCGGATCCCGGACTCCGTAAGGGTTCCACGCGTCATCCGGTGTGCATCGCGTAGGGCGTGTCCCCCCGCGCCGGGTCCTGGACATGCCGGGCCCGCCGTCCGCGGCCTCCGAACCGGGAGCCGAGCCAGCCGAGCAGAAAGCCGGCGGGAATGGTGAGCAGGCCCGGATTGCGGAGCGGGAACCAGTGGAAGTCGCGCTCGGGGAAGACCGCGAGCGGGTTGCCGGAGATCGCCGGGGAGAAGGCCATGGCCACGGCGGTGAGCAGGAGCCCCCCGTACAGCGCCCAGCGCAGTCCGTTCACCGTGAAGCCGCGCCACAGGGTGCCGTAGAGCACGACGGGCAGCAGGGCCGAAGCGGCGGCCGCGAAGGTGAAGGAGATCAGGACCTGCCGGTTCCAGTGCTGGGTGACGATGGCGAGGACGACGGCCGCGACGCCGACGACCACGATGGCCGTACGGGCGGCGGCCAGCTCCCGGTTCGCCGACAGCCGGCCCTTGAAGACGACCTTGGCCAGGACGTCATGGGCGAGGGAGGCCGCGGCGGCGAGGGTGAGTCCGGCGACCGCCGCGAGGGTGGTGGCGACGACCGCGCAGGCCACCACGGAGAAGAGCAGACTTTGGTCGGCCTCCTGCGCCGCCGGGTCCAGGGCGAGGGTCAGCAGCAGCAACGCGTCGCTGCCGGTGGGGTCGGAGGCGCGCAGCGCGCGGGCGCCGACGACGGCGGTGGCTCCGGCGCCCACGATCACGATCAGCCCGAGGATGGTGGTGACCGCGCCCACCGCCCAGGTGGTGGCGGCGCGGGCGGCCCGTATGCCGCGGATCGGGTGGAGCCGCATGGTGAGATGGGGCATGCAGGCCGCGCCGAGGGCGAGGGTGAGCTGGACGCTGATGACGTCCAGGCGGCCGCTGAGGGAGTCCCCGTACTGGCGGCCGGACTGCCAGAAGCCGTCGCCGTAGCCACTGGCGTCGGCCGCGGCGTCGAAGAGGGTGGCCGGGTTCCAGGAGAAGCGCTTCAGCACCAGACAGGCGAGCAGCACGAACGCGGCGAGCAGCAGCACCGTCTTGAGGATCTGGACGAATCCGGTGCCCTTCATCCCGCCGAGGGCGGCGTAGCAGACCATGAGCGAACCGATGAAGATGGTGCAGCCGGTGACCGCGCCGCTTCCGGGGATGCCGAGCAGCAGGGCCAGCATGGCGCCCGCGCCGTTGAGCTGGACCAGCAGCAGCGGCATGACGACCACCAGCACCACGACGGCCGTGCCGATGCGGGCCGGGCGCTCGCTCAGCCGCTCGGAGAGGACGTCGCCGAGGGTGAACCGCCCCCGTCCGCACAGCGGTCCGGAGAGGACCAGCATGAACATCAGGATGGAGAGCACGGTGGAGGTGGCGATGAGCACCCCGTCGAATCCGGCCAGGGCGATGGTGCCGGTGGTGCTGAGCACGGTGGCGGCGGAGATGTAGTCGCCCGCGATGGCCAGACCGTTCTGCATCGGGCTGAGCGCGCCGGTGCCCAGGTAGAACTCGGTGGGGTCGTCGTTGCCGGTGGCCGCGAGGATGCACAGCAGGAACGAGACGGCCATGAAGCCCGCGAAGAGCACGAACGCGAGCGTTCTGGGATCCAGGAAGCTCACCGCTCCCCCTCCCCCGTGGTGCCGGCCCGGCGGTGGGCCCGGGCCAGGACGGTGAGCAGCACCGCCGTGTCCAGGCCGATCAGCATGGCGCCCACGGTGAACCCGCCGCCCGCGCCGAGGTTGACGACGCCTTCGGCGGCGCAGTTGACCACCACGGCCGCCACATGACAAGTGAGCGCGGTGCAGGCCGCCCGCGCCGACCAGGGCCACGGCCGCTGCCACGGTGAGCGCCGGGCCGGCGGAGGCGGCGCCGCGGGGCGGGGTGGGAACGTGGCGGTGCGGGGCGCGGTGCGGGACGGGACGGACGGGAACGGACCCCAGGGGTGGTCGCGGTCGGACATGTCGCGGCTCCTTGTGCGGCTTCCGTCCCAGGTCGCCGGGACGGAAACGCCACGACAGCAGGTCAGAAGGGTCGCGTACAGCCCAACCGACGGACCGTGTGACGGGCGCACATGATCGGCGCGGGGCCGTTGTGCACGCCCACATCGGCTCAGGCGGACGGGGGATCTCAGGGCGTCAGCAGCCGGTGCGCGGACAGCGCGAGCGACAACTCCATGACCTCGCGCGGGTGGTCCAGCGAACGCCCGGTCAACTGCTCGTAACGGCGCAGCCGGTTGAGCACCGTGTTGCGGTGGCAGAACAGCAGCCCGCCCGCGCGGCGCGCCGATCCTCCGGCCTCCAGCCAGGCGGCCAGCGTCGTCAGCAGCAGCTCCCGGTCGGCGGGCTCCAGGGCCAGGACCGGTCCGAGCATCCGCTCGGCGAGCGCGGTGCCGAGGTCCGGGGAGGACACCACCAGCGCCTCCGGATAGCGCTCCTCCAGCAGCGCCGCCGACCCAGCGGCCGGGCGGGTGCGCAGCGCCGTATCGGCCAGCCGGCGGGCCGTGTTGATCGCGGCGAGGCCGGTCACGGCGGGGCTGACCCCGGCCCGTGCGCCGGGCGGCACCTCCAGCCCGCGCACCAGCCGCTCCGCGCCGGTGTCGCCCTCGCCGACGCCGGCGCCATCACCCTCGCCGAGCAGCACGATGGCGTGGGCGGCGCCCTCCGCCGTATGCCAGACCGCACGGAGTCCGTCGCCCACCTCGACGGAGTGCGGCGTCCGGCACGGTGCGTCGGCGTCCTCCAGCGCCACGACCGCGTAACGCCCCTGCTCGGGCAGGCCGAGGACCTGCTCCGCCTCGGGGAAGTCGCTCACCCGGGCGGTGCCGTCGAGCAGGGCCGCGACGATGATCCGGTAGCGGTTCTCCCGGTGCCAGGAGAGCTGCCGCTCGACCTCCTGGTACGCCGTGGCGACGAGGGTGCAGTGCTCGTCGACGAAGTTCCACACATCGGCGGCGACATGGACCAGCGACTGGGCGCCGAGCGGGTCCTCCTTCGAGGCGGTCTCCAGAAGCTGCTCCCAGACGACGGTGCAGCCGATGCGGTACGCGTGCAGCAGCGCGTCCAGCGGAAAGCCCTGGGCGGCGCGGTCGGTGCCGATACGCCACGCGCAGGACCGGGCCGATTCGCGCGTCTCCTTGGGGTGCACCAGCGAGCGCACATTGTGGCTGAGCGAGTCGTGAACCTCCCGCCACACCTCGTGCGGGTCCACGACGGCGGAACGGTAGGCGGGCTCCCGCTCCTTCATCAGCGCGACGATACGGTCCGTCAGCCGTGGCACCTCCTCGATGAGCACCCGGGCGGCCCGGTGCAGCAGCGCCACGGTCTCGCCGTCCGCCCGCGACCGGATCGGCGGACGGGCGGCGGGCATCCGGGGCGGCGTCCGGACCCGGTCGGCGGACGGGCGGGGGGCGCGGCCCATGGCGGGGACGGAAGCGCGGGAGCCGGTGACTGGGTGCATGAACGTTCCTCCACCTGTGACGGGCAATGCGCAGCTCAACGCGGCAGCGTGAGGCCACGGCCAGGTTTGATACCAGAGCCTGCATGGCTATTGCACCATTGGCATACCGGCGGGTCGGTGCCTTCCGCGAATTCTTCCGCGCGCCCGCCCGACGACGGCCCGAAGCCGCAGCGCGGAGTGGGTCGCGGCGCGGACCGGCGCCGGGGGCCGCCGAACCCCGAGCGCCCGGCGCAGCCCGTCGCCCAGAAGGCTGTCGGCGGCGCTGCCCGCGAGTTGGCCGAGCACACCCGGTACGCGCCCGGCGAGCAGGTCCCGAGTGGCTCCCCACAGGGCGTGGGCCTCGGGGGTGAAGGTGAAGTGGGCCCGCTCGAAGTCCTCCATCCACGCCTCGAACTCCCGCCGGTCCGGCGGGACGTCCGGAATGCCCATGCGCTCGGCGAGAGCGAGATAGAGGGTGTGGGACGCGTCCCGTTCAGTGTCGGTGGGCGCCCGCCAGGCGTAGGCGGCGCACCAGCGCATCGGGGCGAGGTCGAAACAGGCCAGCACATAGCGGTAGGCGTCATCGCTGATGTCCCAGGGGGCGTGCAGACGCTTCAGCGCGGCGACGGTCCGCTCGCCCTCCTCGCCGTCCAGCCCGTGGCGGAAGATCCCGTACATCAGCTCGCCGGTCGCCTTGGCGCGGGCCCGGGTGTGCCGGGTCATCCGGCCGGTGGCGGTGAGCACCCGGGCGATCTCCGGTACCGCGAAGGTGCGGCAGAACCCAGGTTGAGCCCCATCTTCAGATCCTGGGCGAAGGTGTCGAACGCCACCCGGCGGTAGATCTCCTCGGCCTGCCGCAGCGCGGGGTGCGAGGGCGTCATCAGCCCGCCTCGAGGGAGCGCTGGGGATGGTCGTGGACTGCGGACATGGGGCCACCGTACTGGCGGCCTCGGGATATGCTGTCGATCACTTGAATCTTCGGGGGGAGAGTTCCGCATGCTCGATCGTCTGGCGGTCCATGAGCTGATCCACCGCTGGTGGTTCGCCTTCGACGAGGGGCAGTTCGACGTCTGGCCCGAGCTGCTGACCGAGGACGTCCACATCACCTCCCGCTCGGACACCGGCACATCCCCGTACGAGGAGTTCATCGCCTCCGACAACCGGGGCCGCGAGCAGGTGATCGCCTGGCAGCGGCAGCACCGCGAGGCGGCCGGCTATCCGCTGCGCCACAACGCCTCGAACATCCACATCGAGCGGGTCGACGGCGATGACATCTCGGTGGTGTCCTACATGTACACCACCAACATCACCGACGGCCAGGTGACCCCGATCGCAAGCGGTGTGGTCCGCTGCACGGTCCGCTCCGACGGCGCCGCCTACCGCCTCGCGGAGCTCCACATCGTCCTGGACACCCACGCGGTGGCCTTCACCGAGCGCCAGGCGTAAGCCAACCGGGGGGGGGCCCCCCCCCCCACAAACGCCGGCGGGGGGGGGCCGCCGCGCCCCCCCTCCGGCGCCCCCCCGAGCGCCCGCCCACCCCCGCGCCCAGTGCGGCTCGGGC
>NZ_JBHYVB010000094.1:21489-28308 GCF_042750115.1 Streptomyces sp. NPDC059455 | reverse complement strand
CGCCGCCCCCCCCCGGGCGCGCTCCGCCGCCCGGCGGCCCACCCCCCTCGCGGGGCGCCCCCCCCGCCGCCGCGGGGCGGCGCCCCCCCCGCCGGGCGGGCCCCGCCGCTCCCCCGTGTGTTCCCCCGTCGGCTCTGCCGACCGTGTGGCTTGGGGCTTACCAGCCCTTGGTCACGCGGTAGGCCTTCAGGGATCCGCAGTTCGATCCGTAGGTCCAGGTGGACTGGTTGTCGATGCCCCCGGCCCAGTCCACGCACTTGCCGCGCCCGTCGCCGTACACCGGGCCCGCGTACGAGGTGTACGCGCCGCCGTCCTCGGCCGACTCGTCGGCGCCCTGAACGTACAGGTAGGCGAACATGGGAACCGGCTTGCCCGTGGCGTTCCGGACCGTGACCACGCAGTTCTTGCCCTTGGCGGAGTTGTAGGTGAGGAAGACGGTGCCCTTGGAGCCGATGGGCGCCGAGTTCACCACCTTGTACCCGCTGCCGCACACCCCGTTGTACGAGGCCGTGGCGGCGGCGGACGCCTGGGGCGTCAGGGCCACGGTGCCCGCGATGGCGGTGGCGGCAAGGACCGCGGTGGCGGCCATACGGCGAGAAAGATTCATTTGTCCCCCTTAATGATTCTTCATGGGCGTAGGCGCTGTTTGCGTCTGCCTAGGGAGACATATGGAGATGGTGGATGGTTGTACGCCGTCATGACACGGCTTCCGGCGGCCCGTTGAACGCACGGACCGGGCTTCCCGTACTCCCCGGGACGGGCGAGCCGCCCGTCGCCGCACCGACCCGGAGGGCCGCACCGGATGATCTCTTACCGCACCGCCGCCGTGGGCGCTCTTCTCGGGGCCCTCCCCTGTCTGTTCACGGCGCTGGCCGCTCCGCCCGCGCAGGCGCACGGGGCGCCGACGGACCCGGTGAGCCGGACGTTCGCCTGCTCCCCCGAGGGCGGGGGCGCGGCGCGGTCGGCGGCGTGCCGGGCGGCCCAAGCCGCCAACGGCCCGGAGGCCGCGGACTGGGACAATCTGCGGATCGCGGGGGTGGCGGGCAAGGACCGGGAACGGGTCCCGGACGGAAAGCTGTGCAGCGGGGGCCTGGAGGCGTACCGGGGTCTGGACCTGCCGCGCGCCGACTGGCCTTCGACGCGGCTGTCGGCCGGGGCGGATCTCACGCTCAGCTACCGGTCGACCATCCCGCACACGGGGACCTTCGAGCTGTATCTCACCAAGGAGGGCTACGACCCGACGCGGCCGCTGAAGTGGTCCGATCTGGAGGCGAAGCCGTTCGCCACGGCCAAGGACCCCGCGCTGGTGGACGACGCGTACCACATCAAGGCCACGCTGCCCGCCGACCGGAGCGGCCGTCAGCTGCTCTACACGATCTGGCGGAACACCAGCACCCCGGACACCTACTACTCCTGCTCCGATGTGGTGTTGAGGGCCCCGGCGAAGGGCTCGTCGGGCGCGGCCCCGTCGTCCGAGGCCGCCGCCCCGCCGGCTCAGTCCGCCACGGAGCCCACGGAGCCGTCCCGTGCCGCCGCCACGCCCGCCCGGGCCGCCTCCTCCGCCGCCGACGAGGGTGACGGCAACACCACTCCGGTGCTGCTCGCCGGTGGCGCGTCCGTGCTGGTGCTCGGCGCGGGTGTCGCAGCCACCGTACGACGGCGACGCCCGAGCCGCTGACGGGCCTGGCGGGACCGGCAGGCCTGATAGGCCGTCACCGGTAGCCGTGCCGGGCCGTGACGTGGCGCGGGTAGTAGCGCTCGTCGGGCGCGGGCCGGTACTCCTTCCAGCGCGGGGTGTCGCCGGTGGGCTGGTCGCCGAGGACGGTCACCCGCTGCCCCCTGCGCGGCTCGGTGTAGTCGTTGACGGCCAGGTGCTGGGTGGCGCGGTTGTCCCACATCGCGACGGCGCCGGGCTGCCAGTGGTAGCGGCAGTTGAACCGGGGCGACTCGGAGTGCTCGAAGAGGTACTGGAGCAGGGCGTCGCTCTCCGGGCGGCTGAGCTGCGGGATGTGCGAGGTCCACATCCGCGTCACGTACAGCGAGCGCATGCCGGTCTCGGGGTGGATCCGCACCACCGGGTGTTCGGCGGAGTGCTCACCGGTCTGCGGGGTGTTGAGGACGTGGACGGCGGTGAGGCCGTCGAGGAGTTCGCGCATCGGCTCGGAGAGCGTCTCGTAGACCAGGTACTGGTTGCTCCACATGGTGTCGCCTCCGGAGGCGGGGCACACCTGAAGATGGAGGATCGAGGCGACCGGCGGATTGGGCTGGAAGGTGACGTCGATATGCCACTCGTCGGCCTTGGCGCCCTGGTCCGCGTCCAGCACGACGATTTCGGGGTGGCCGTCGACCTTCGGCAGGAACGGATGGACCTCCAGCTCTCCCAGCCGCCGTCCCAGGGCGATATGCGCCTCCGGGGTGAGGTGTTCCTGGTCCGGGAAGAAGATCACGAGGTGCTTGAGCAGCAACTCATGGATCCGCTCGAAGAGTTCGTCGGTGAGCTCGGTCAGATCGACACCGCGGATCTCCGCGCCGAGCGCTCCGGAGACGGGGGTCACGACCAGTTCGGGAGTGGGCATGGGAAACCGTCCTCACATGGGTTGCGGTCGGCCGGCCGGTGCGGTCGGCACTCGGTGGGCGCGCGGATCGGGGAGAAGACCGAGCTGCTGCAGCCGGTCCAGCAGGGTCAGCGGGCGCGGGCCGAGGCCCGACATGTTGTGGGTGACGGTGTGCAGCAGCCGGGGGTTGGCGCCGGTGTGACGGATGGCCCGGCGGCCCAGGACCCGGCCGCGCCACGACAGATCGGTCACCATCCGCGCCGCGTTGCCGCTGGTCGTGGCCGCCTGGGCGAGCAGGGGCAACTGCCGGTCGTGGTAGTCGCGCAGCGCGCCGTCCACCGCCGCGGCCGACATCTCGCCCGTGCGCTCCAGATGGCCCGACAGCCGCTCGGCGAGGGCACCGGCGCTGGTGATGGCGGTGTTCATGCCCTGCGCGGCCATCGGATGGACGGCGTACGCGGCCTCGCCGACCAGCGCGAGGCCGTGGCCGGCCAGCCGGGGCGACAGCAGCCGTCCGACGGGCAGCGTCTGGCGGCTGTCGAGATGCGCGAGCAGGGGCGCGGTCAGCGGCTCCAGGGCGGGCACCTGGGACAGCGCCCTGGCCGCCCAGCCGGCCAGCTCTCCGCGTGCCGTGACGCCGCGCAGCTCATCGGGCCCGGCCTGGAGGTACAGCCGCAGCCGGCCGCCCGGCAGCGGATAGAGCAGCCGCAGCCCCCGGTCGGTGACATACGCGGAGAAGTCGTCGGCCCGCGCCGCCGCGTCGGCGTCACCGATGTCGAAGGAGACCAGCCGGTGCGGGTAGTCGACCCGCTGGGCCTCGATGCCCGCCCAGGACCGCAGCCGTGAGGAGATGCCGTCGGCGGCGACCACGAGCGGGGCCCGCTCCTCGTGGGCCCTGCCGCCCTCGGCCAGCCGCAGTCCGGTGATCCGGCCGGAGTCGTCGCGCAGTGGCGCCTCCGCGCGCACACCCCGGCGCAGTTCCACACCCGGTCCGAGGCTCTCGGCCAGGGCGGCGAGGATGGCCGTGTGGTCATGGGCCAGCAACCACTGGTCGGGGGCGGGCAGTTGGCCGTAGTCGAGGGACATCAGCGCGGTGCCGCGCGGATCGCGGACGACCAGCCGTCCGAGCCGGACCGCTCCCTGGGCGTCGAGCCGCTTCTCCACGCCCCAGGAGCGCAGCAGGCGCAGCGCGCCCGGCTGGAGCACCTCGCCCTTGGCGATCGGGCGGATCCTCGGCTGCTTGTCGACCACCAGGACATCCAGTCCGAGGCCGCCGAGCGCGCGGGCCGCCGCGAGACCGCCGACGCCCGCCCCGCACACCAGCACATCGGGGTTCATCGGCTGCCTCCTTCGCCAGTGCCGGTTCCGCGGGTGCCAGTTCCACGAGCGGCTTCCACAACCTCCGCGGCCTCCGCCGAGCGGTAGTGGGCGAGGGCCCGCACCGCCAGGCCCGCCGCGATGCCGTCGTCGGCGTAGCGCGCACAGCCGCGGATGTACTCGTTGACCGGCGCCGGGGTCCAACCGCCGTCCGCCCGCTGGGCGTCGACGAGCCAGCGGGCCGCCGCCGCGAGGGCCGGGTCGGTGGGGCTCAGCCCGGCGGCGAGCAGCCCGCGCAGCGCCCAGGCGGTCTCCTCGACGGTGCCCCGCCGGGGGGTGCCCGGCCCGGTGCGCTCCCCCGTACTCCACGAGCCGTCGGGGTGCCGGGTGCGCAGCAGCCAGTCCCTGGCCCGGGTCGCCGCCCGGTGGTGTTCCTCGGTGCGGCCCGCCCGGCTGAGCGCCTCCAGTGCCGCGGCGGTGCCGGGGGTGCCGCCGCGGTACCACATGGCCTCGTACGAGCCGTCGGGGCGCTGCCGGCCGACCAGCCAGCGCACGGCCCTGACCACGCGCGGGTCGTCGGCCCCGGCCCCGGAGTCGAGCAGGGCGCCCACAACCTTGGCGGTCATCTGGGGGCAGGGCCCGAAGCCGCCGGGTTTGCTGTTCCGTACGGCGAGGCTCCAGGATCCGGCCGCGTCCTGGGTGGCGGTCAGCCACGCCAGCCCGGCGCGCACATGGCGGTCGTCCGCGCCGCCGGGCAGCCGCAGCAGGATGGCGCTGGACTCGCCCGTCTCCAGGGCCATCGGCCAGCTGCGCGGGCTGGAGAACCCCCAGTAGCCGGCCGGGCAGCCGAGCGCGTCGAACGGCTCGGGCTGCTGGTGGCGGTGGAGCATCTCACGGGTGCCGATCAGCTGGGGGTCGTCGGCGTGACCGGCCTCGATCAGCGCGGCGGTGGCGAAGTTCGTCCAGGTCACATCGAGGGGCATCAGATCCCAGGAGCCGTCGGGGTTGGCCGCCGAGCGGAGCCAGCGGGCGGCGGCGCTCACCAGGCCGGGCGCCTGGCCGGAGCGGGCGAGGCCCAGGCAGATGAGTCCGGTGAGCCAGGGGTCGGTGCTGAATCCGCCGGTGGCGCCCTCGCGTTCGTACGCGTCACGGACGATGGCCAGGGCCCTCGGCCGGGCCAGCCGGTCCAGGGCGCGGCCGGCCGGGCCGCGGCGGCGGTGGGCGGACTGGGCGAGGGCCTGGCTCGCGTAGATCGGCAGCCGCAGGCTCAGCAGCCGACGGCTGAGGCCGGGGAAGAGCAGCAGTTCCAGGGGGAGTCGGCGCTGGGCGCCCTCGTGGGGCAGGCCGGCGAAGGTGTGGAACTGGCGGATGAGGGCGGTCATCGCGGGTTCCGGGACGGCCGCGGAGCCGCCGAGCTCCTCGAACCGGGCCCGTGCCGCGCGTACGGCCGACGCCGCCCGGCGGGGCGCGAGCAGTTGGAGCGCCGCGGCGGCGAGCGCGGTGGTGAGGGGTTCGGTGGGCACCGAGCGCATCGCCCAGCCGCCGTCGTCCCGCTGGGTCTCGCACAGCCAGGTGACACCGCGTTCGATGGTCTCCGCCGAGCCCTCGGGGTCGGCGAAGTGCAGTGCGGTGAGGGCTCCGGCGGTGTTCAGCGGGGAGGCATGGTGCGCGCCGAAGACGAAGGCGCCGTCGTCGCGGCGGTGGGCGAGGAGTGCCTCGGCACCCGTGGTGACGGCCGTGCCGACGCTCTCGGTCAAGGCGGAAGCGGGCATGCGATCGGACCCTTCTGCTGGTGGCGCGCCGTCTCAGGGGCGGGGATCGGGGAGGGTGGGCCCGCCGTCGGCCAGGGGCGGCGCGGGGAACTCGTGGCGGGATCGCATCCGGCTCTGGGTGATGACGCTGACCGCGAGGAGCGGCGTCAGCAGCGCCAGGGCGGGTGCCGCCCCGGCGCCCGCGGCCACCACCGCCGCGGCCAGCACCAGGCGTTCGGCGACGAGGACGGCGTGGGCGCGCAGCGCCAGCGCGGGGGCGAGGTGCCCCGGTGACCGCAGCAGCAGCCCGAAGGCGCCCGCGCCGCACAGCGCCGCCGCCGACAGCAGTACGAGATACCCGGCCGTGTCCCTGGGCACCAGCCCGGTGGCGGCGCAGGCCACGGCCACGGCGGCCAGATACAGCGCGGCGGCGGTGTGGGTGGCGCGGCGGAGGCCCCGGCGCACCGGCACGGTGGCGTAGCCGCCCTCGCGGTCGCCGTCGACGTCGCGGAGGGTGCCGACGAGGTTGGACGCGGTGTCATGGGCCAGGAACACCAGCGCGAAGGGCAGCGCCCGCCATGGTGGCCACGGCTGGACGGCCATCGCGCCGAAGAGCACGGTGAGCGCGGTCAGCACGCCGCGGATGAGATTGCCCGGCAGGCCCCGCCCCTTGAGGACCCGGCTGTACGCCACGATGCCCGCCATGGCGGCGGCGGCCACGGCCACGGCGCGCCAGTTCGCCCACAGGGCCAGCGCGGCGACGGCCACGATGCAGCCGATGCCCGCGGCCACGGCCGCGCGTGGGCTCAACCGCCCCGAGGGGATGGGCCGTTGGGGCTTGCTGAGCGCGTCGAGGTCACGGTCGTAGTAGTCGCCGAGATAGTGGCCGGCGACCCACCCGAGGGTCGGCGCGGCCCAGGCCACCATCAGCTGCCCCGTGGTGGGGTGCGCTCCGGCGAGCGTGGCTCCGGCGAGCCCGACCAGCCCGGGGTACCAGAGGGTGTACGGGCGCCAGGTCTGCAGATGGGCCAGGAGCGCGGTGCGTGGGGCCGCCACGGCGTCACCGGTCCCGGCTGACCGACAGATCGGCCAGCGGCCCCGGGGGGGGGGGGGGCCCCGGGCGGGGGCGGGGGTGCAAGAAGCAATTTGGGGGGGGGGGCCGGGGGGGGGGCGGGCGCCCCGCCGCCGGGGGGCGC
>NZ_JBHYVB010000094.1:13226-21479 GCF_042750115.1 Streptomyces sp. NPDC059455 | reverse complement strand
ACCGCCGCGAGTGCGGCGGTGGCCCGGGAGCGGGGCAGCGGATCCAGACAGGATTTGGCGCGGTCGGCCTGGGCCGTGGCCCGGTCCCGCGCGGCGGTGAGCGCGCCGGTCGTCTCCAGCAGCTCGTGCACCGTCCTCAGCGCGTCGGCGGCGGGCAGGGCGCCGCCGAGTGCCGCTTCCAGCCGGGCGCGGGCCGGGGCGCCGGCCATGGCGTGGCAGAGCAGGACGGGGAAGGTGGGCCGGGCGGCCGCGATGTCGCTGAGCGCGGACTTGCCGGTGGTGCGGCTGTCGCTGGTGTACGGCAGCAGGTCGTCGTGCATCTGGAAGGCCAGCCCCAGATGTTCGGCGTAGGAGGTGAGCGCGTGCTGCTGGGCGGGGGATCCGCCGCCCAGGATCGCCCCGCCCCGGCAGGCGGCCCGGAACAGCGCCCCGGTCTTCAGGGCGCTCATGGTGAGGTACCGGTCGAGTCCACAGCCGAGGTCGCCCCTGAGTTCGCCCTCCATCGCCTGGCCGCGGCACAGATCGACGCCCGCCCGGGCGAAGACCCGTACCGCCCCGAGGACCCGGCCCGGCGGCAGCCCGCCGGCGTCCTCCGCGCCGTCGGTGAGCACGCCGAACATGCCCAGCATCAGGGCGTCCCCGGTGACGATGGCGTCGGTGGTGCCGTAGCGCGCCGCGACGGACGGCCGGCCCCGCCGCATGGTGTCCCCGTCGATGACGTCGTCGTGGACGAGGGATCCCACATGGAGGTACTCCACGCTCAGCGCGGCCGGGACGACGGCCGGTCCGCCGCCGCCCACCGCCTCGGCCGACTCCATGAGCAGCAGCGGGCGCAGCAGCTTCCCGGCCGGGAGCAGGGCGTACCGGGAGATCTGGTGGAGGCGTTCGGCCTCCCGCGGCCAGCGCCGGTCGAGCTCGCGCAGCAGGAGCTCCATGGTGGGGGCGGCCTCGGCCAGCGGGTCGGCCACCTCGGTGACCGCGACGTCGGGCGGGGTCACCGGGACGCCTCCCGGTACTTCCCGGCGAGCTCCGCGAACGCCTGGTTGGCCTCGGGCTCGGCGACGGTCACCCGTATCCCCTCGCCCGGTTTGCCGCACACCACCACGCCGTGGTCCGCGCAGAACTGGGTGAAGCGCTCCACACCGGACGTCATGGGCAGCCACAGGAAGTTGCCCTGGCTCGCGGGCGCCTCCCAGCCCTGGTCGAGCAGGATCCGGTGCAGCCGGTCGCGCTCCTCGGCGGTCTCGGCGCACTGCCGGAGCACCCGCTCATGGGCGCCGAGCCCGGCGATGGCGGCCTCCTGCGCCACGGCGCTCACCCGGTAGAAGGGCAGGATCGTGCGGAGCGGGGCGAGCACGGGCTCATGCGCCACGAGATAGCCGACCCGCAGGCTGAGCAGCCCGTACGACTTGGAGAACGTCCGTACCACACAGACCCGTTCGTCGGCGCGGTGCAGGGCGATGCCGTCGGCGATGGCGCCGGGGTCGGCGAAGTCCCGGTACGCCTCGTCGATGACGACGGTGACGTGTGCGGGGAGCCGGTCCAGGAAGCGAAGGATCTGGTCCTGCTCCAGCGCGGTGCCGGTGGGGTTGTTGGGGGTGCACAGGAGGACCATGCGGGTGCGGTCGGTGACCGCGTCGGCCATCGCCTTCAGGTCATGGTCGTATCCGGTGAGCGGCACCCGGACGGTGGTGGATCCGGCGTTGGCCGCCATCATCGGGTACGCCTCCCAGGAGGGCCAGGCGTGCACCGTGTCGGTGTCGGGTCCGGTGAGGGTGGAGAAGAGCTGCTGGAGCAGCGCGCCGGAGCCCGGTCCGGCGAGCACATGCTCCGGCTCCACTCCCAGATGTGCGGCGAGGGCCTGACAGAGCCCGCCGCCGAGGGCATCCAGGGTACGGTGGGCGGTCCGCGCGGTGCGCAGGACGGCGTCCACCACTTCCGGAAGCGGAGGGTGAACGGTTTCGTTGAGCGACATCTGATGGAAGGGATTGTTCTCCGCGACCACCGGAGTCATGCGATTCCAGCCATCATGCATCGGGCACCATCCATCCATTCCAGCGGGGGATTCGGGCGGAGGGAGGAAAGTCACCGCGCCCGGTTCCCGTTGCCGGTCCGGCCGGATCGGTGGGAAGGAAACCGTCGTGGGCGGGCTATGACCGTACGGTCAGCCAGTGCGGGTGGGGCCGTGTCCGATCGGTCAGTTCAATGGGCGAGTACGGGCGTAATCCGTCACCATGATTTTGACGGCCTATCGATCACGCGTCCAATTAAAGTCTTTCGGGAATTGATAAACGATTTCTATCTTCCTGTGGTGATCGAACTTCGCCAGCTCACCGTGCTCGCAGAGGTCTGTCGCTCCGGCTCGTACAGCGCCGCGGCGGACCATCTCGGTTACACCCAACCGGCCATCAGCTACCACATGCGCGCGCTGGAGCGTGCCGTGGGCGTGCCGCTGACGGTCAAGGCGGGACGGGGGGTGCGGCTCACGCCCGCGGGCCACAGACTCGCCGAGCGCGCGCGGGGAGTGCTGGCCGGGATGCGGGACGTGGAGAACGAGTTCGAGGCGCTCGCCGCCCGCACTCGTGGCCGGGTGCGGATGTCCTCCGTGCAGAGCGTCTGTGTCGCCGTGCTGCCCGCGGCGCTGGCCCGGCTGGGCGCCTCCCGTATCGAGGTGGAGGTCGAGCTGGGTCAGACCGCCTCCCATGACGCGTACCGGCTGCTGGACGCGGGCGAGACGGATCTGGCGATCGTCGCCGACGACGAGTCGGGAGAGGCGGCGGAGCCCGCGGCGACCCCGCTGCGCCGGGTTCCGCTGCTGGTCGACCGCCGCCATGTGCTGCTGCCGCGGGGCCATGCGCTCGCGGGGCAGCGCAGCGTCCGCCTCGCCGATCTGGCGCGGGAGCGGTGGATCCTGGAGCGGGACCGCGAGCGGCTGCTGCGGCGCTGCGCGGAAGCGGGGTTCGAGCCCCGGGTGGTGACCACGACCGATGACCAGGCGACGACCCTCGGTCTGGTGGGCGACGGGGTGGGGATCGCCCTGATGGACGGCCTCGGGCTGCTCCCCCGGCCCGATCCGCGGGTCGAGCCGCGTCCGCTGGACGACTGGCCCCGGCGCCATGTCTGCGCGCTGCTGCGGCCGGAGGCGGCCAGGGTACCCGCGGTGGCCGCCCTGCTGGAGGCGCTGCGGGCGGTGGCGGTCGAGCAGTCGGGGGGTGCGGTCGAGGTGGCGACGGCCTGACGCCGGGCCTATCGCATCCGGCGCCGGGGCCCTCTCATCCGCCGCGCACCAGGCTGTGGGCCCCTGTCACCCGCCGTGGGGAAGGCTCAAAGCCCCTCTCACTCACCCTGGGCCAGGCTCAGGGCCCGGGCGCCGGGGGCGCAGCTCTCGCGGAGGGCGGTCAGTTCGGCGGGCGGCAGGGTGGCTGCGGCCGTGCCCCGGCGGTCGCCGTCGAGCAGGGCGCGTCCGGCCGCCAGCCACTCCGGGAGGGGTTCCACCCCGAGGTGGTGGGCCAGCCGGGTGAGCTCGCGTTCGGGCGCGTCGAGAAGGCCCTCGTACGACAGGGACATCCGGATCGCGGCGGGGAGCCGCGACAGATGCCCCAGCCCCTCGACGATCGTGCTCGACCACAGCTCACCGAACTCGGCCACGGGTACCGACCGTTCGTACAGCGGCCGCAGATCGGCCTCGTCGTCGCTGAGCAGTGCCGCGAGACCGGACGGAAGGTCCTCGGTGCTCGTGGCGCGCTCCGTCATCAGCTGGATCAGCCGGAATCCGGGGTGGCGGCTCATGGAGAGCGCGCAGTCGGCGCCGTCCCGGTGGAGGTGGACGAACCGGGCCTCGGGGAAGACCTCCCTCAGCCGGGGCACCGAGCGCAGCGAATAGCCGGACCGCTCCACGACGGCCCGCCGGCCGAACCGTTCCCCCAGCAGCCCGAACAGCGCCCGGTAGTGATCGGCCACCGGCGCCGCGGGCCGTCGGGACAGCTCCGGCTCCAGGGCGTCGAACAGCGCGTCGGGGTCGTCGGTGAGATGAGGCAGCGTCATCATGCACACCGCCGGAATGCCACCGCCCGCCACCGAGAACCGCCCCTTGACATGCGGATACCGGTACTCGGGCAGCGGGATGCCGTCGCGGATGACGCGGTTGGCGAACGAGCGCGGAGTGGCGAGGATCCGCCAGAACTCCGCCCCGGTCAGCGGCGCCTCGGGCAGCGCGTCCGGCTCCAGCGAGGCGATCAGCTCGCTCACGCTCAACAGATCCGGATGCAGCCGCAGGATGCGCGACAGAACGGTCGAACCGCATCGTCCGGTCCCCACGACGAAGGTCAGCGGCCGTACGGTCACCCCAGGTGCCCCTTCCGTCTCCGACGACTACCGGCCTCCCTACCCATCGCCACTCCCGCGCACCCCCGCCACTTCCGTCACTCGTGGGATCCCTCGTCACCGGTGGTCTCCGCGGCGCTCTTGAGGTCGGCTCGGTGTGACCGTACGTTCCACCGGACGGCCACCGCAGGACACACCCCCCACACCGCGGGGTCCGACACTTGAGGCCGTCACCGCACCTTCAAGACCTTGGAGGAGCCATGCCCGCACCTGTGTTCAGCCGCCGTCACGGTATGCGCGCCGCGGCCGCGGCGGCCGTCGCGCTGCCACTCGCCTCCCAGCCGCAGAACGTGGCCGCAGCCGCCCCCGTCGCCCCGATCGCCCCCGCCGACGGTCCCCGGCTGGCCGTCATGACGTTCAATCTGCGCTACGCGAGCGACACCGAGCCCAACTCCTGGGGGCAGCGCCGCCCCGTCATGCGGGAGCTGCTGCGCCAGGCCCGGCCCCATCTGCTGGGCACTCAGGAGGGGCTGTACGGCCAGCTGCGCGACATCGCCCATGACCTCGGGCAGCGCTACTCGTGGATCGGCACCGGACGGATGGGGGGCAGCCGGGACGAGTTCATGGCCGTCTTCTACGACACCGGGCGGCTCGAACCCCTCGAGTTCGACCACTTCTGGCTGTCCGACACCCCGAATGTCATCGGCTCCAACACCTGGGGCGGGGCCGTGGTCCGGATGGTCACCTGGGTGCGCTTCCACGACCGGCGGACCGGCAAGGAGTTCTACGCGCTCAACACCCATCTGGACCACCACAGCCAGAACGCCCGTGAGCACTCGGCCGCGCTGATCACCGAGCGGCTCGGCGGTCTGGCCTCCGCGCTCCCCCGCATCGTGACCGGTGACTTCAATGTGGCGGCCCACGGCAACCCGGTCTACGACGCCATGCTGGGCGGCGGCACGCTGGTGGACACCTGGGATGCCGCCGAGCGGCGCGGCCCGCTGTACGGGACGTTCCACGGCTTTGGCCCGCTGGTCCCGGACGGCGACCGGATCGACTGGATCCTGACCTCACCCGGTGTGCGCACCCGCCACGCCGACATCGACACCTACTCGCGGGACGGCCAGTTCCCCAGCGACCATCTGCCGGTGCGGACGGTCCTGGAGCTGTAGCGCGGGGCTCCCTCAACGGCGGGCCAGGGCGGCCGGGCCACGGCGGCCGGGCCTCAGCGGCCCGGCCCCTCCGCGGAGAGCGCCCGCAGCCGCAGCAGGGTGGCCACGGCCAGCAGGGCCACACAGCCCGTGAAGATCAGCCCGGCGGACCGCAGCCCGACCACGACCGTGAGCGCGCCCACGCCGATCACCGGAATCGAGAGCGCCAGATACATCAGCACGAACAGGGCGGAGGTGACCTCGGCGCGGTGGTCGGCCGGGCTCCGTTCGGTCACCACCCGTACGGCCGCGTGGAACGACAGCCCCTGCCCGGTCCCGGCGATGACGGCCCCCAGCACCAGCAGTTCCAGTGACGCGATCGCGAGCGAGGCGGCGATGGCCGCCATACCGGCCACCAGCACCGCACATCCCCCGGGCAGCGAACGTCCCGGGCCCAGCCGCCGCCCCAGCGCCTGTCCGGCGATCGAGGCGGCGAACACGGAGAACGCCACGGCACCGGCGATCGCGAGATTGCGCTCCCCCTCCACCTCGCTCAGGAACGTGGGCGACACCGAGGTGAACAGGCCCAGCGTGGCGAAGCCCGCGAACCCCGCCATGGCCGCGGCCGCGAACGTCGAGCGCATCTCCCTGGGCACCCGCAGCCGCTGCGGCCTCAGCGGCGGGCGGCTCCACGTCCGTACGGTCTCCGGGAGGGTGAGCACCACGGCGGCGCCCACCGCCACCAGCACCAGGTCCACCACGAACACCAGCTTCAGCGGCGCCGGGGCGTACTGCGCCAGCACGCCCGCCAGCAACGGGCCGAGCCCGAGCCCGCCCAGGTTGGCCCCGGTCGCGAGGAGGGTGGCGGCACGGCGCCGATGCTCGGGCGCGAGCTCGATCACCGTCACGGTGGCGGTGCCGGTGGCCAGACCGGCGGACAGCCCCGACAGGGTGCGGCCCGCGAACAGCTCCGGCAGTCCCTGGGCGAGGAGGAAGCACACCGCGCTCAGCCCCGACAGCACCAGCGCGGCGAGCATGACGGGCCGTCGCCCGATGAAGTCGGACACACTTCCGAGCAGCAGCAGCGCGACGATGACCCCCGCCGCGTACACGGCGTAGATCACCGTGACCATGAACGAGGAGAAGCCGAACTCCCGCTGGTAGAGCGAGTAGAGCGGGGTGGGCAGCGTCGTACCGCACATCGTGACCACGAAGGCGTAGGCGGCCGCCAGGAACAGCCATCCCCGCTCCCCGTCGTCCACGTCACCGCGGCGGCTACCCATACGACCCGATTCCACCACAAAACACCTGTCCGTCAAACGCGGTGGCGCGCCGCCTCCTGCCTGGCGGGTTACGTGCGGTAGCGGGGCATCCCGTCATTCGGCCCTCATCGCATGCGGCAGGATGGCACCTTACGCCGGAGCCGTACACATGTACGCCCGGCACCGCCCGTAGAACCCAGGCACGAACAGGTGACAAGGTGAGACCACAGAACTCCAGACCGGAGGCCGCACCGACGACGGCATGCCGCACGGCCGCTTCTGACGCGCCTTCCGGTATAGCGGACGGTGGCCGATGAACCGGGCTCTCACCTTGCACGATGTCATCGTCGTCGGAGCGGCGCTGGTCTGCGGCGCGGCCGGTGGTGTGCTGTTGCGCGTGGCGCTGCGCTGGCTGGGTGAGCGGGCCCGGTCCACCCGCTGGAGCGGCGACGACATCATCGTCGACACGCTGCGCACGCTGGCCCCGTGGGCGTCGATGGCCGCCGGTGTCGCCGCCGCGGCCGCCGCGCTGCCGCTGACCCCCACGGTCGGCCATGACGTCAATCAGACGCTGAAGGCCGTGCTGATCCTGGTCAGCACGGTCACGGCGGCGCGGGTGGTGGCCGGTATGGTGCGCTCGCTGGCGCTGTCCCGCTCCGGGGTGGCGGGAACGGCCACCATTTTCGTCAACATCACGCGGATCGCCGTCCTGGCGATGGGTGTGCTGATCCTGCTGGAGACGCTGGGCGTCTCGATCGCACCGCTGCTCACCGCCCTGGGCGTGGGCGGTCTGGCGGTCGCCCTGGCCTTGCAGGACACGCTGGCCAATCTCTTCGCGGGGGTGCACATCCTGGCCTCCAAGACGGTGCAGCCCGGCCACTACATCCGGCTCAGCAGCGGGGAGGAGGGGTATGTGGTCGACATCAACTGGCGCAACACCGCGGTACGGCAGCTGTCGGACAACCTCGTCATCATCCCGAACGCCAAGCTGGGCAACACCATCATGACCAACTTTCACCAGCCCGAGCAGCAGATGTCGGTCATGGTCCAGGCGAGGGTCGGCTACGGAAGCGATCTGGACCATGTCGAGCGGGTGACCATCGAGGTCGCCGGGAAGGTGATGTCCGGGGTCGAGGGCGGGGTCGTCGACCACGAGACGAGTGTGCGCTTCCACACCTTCGGAGAGTCCGGCATCGACTTCTCGGTGTTTCTGCGGGCCCTGGAGTTCAGCGACCAGTACCTCATCAAGCATGAGTTCATGAAGGAGCTGCACCGCCGGTTCCGCGCCGAGGGCATCGAGATCCCGCTGCCCACGCGGACGCTCGTGCTGCCCGACCAGGACCGGGCCCCGCTGTCGGGCCGGCCCGCGATCTGACGTTCTCAGCCGTCAGCCGTCAGGGCAGCAACCGCCGCTCGGTGGCCACCGCCACCCCCCCGGCCCCGGGCGCGACCGCCACTTTGGCGTAGGAGACGCGCTCATGCGTCTGGTACGATGCCAGACAGAATAAAATGGCCCG
>NZ_JBHYVB010000094.1:0-13216 GCF_042750115.1 Streptomyces sp. NPDC059455 | reverse complement strand
GCCGCTCGGTGGCCACCGCCACCGCCCCGGCCCGGGTCTCGACCCCCAATTTCCCGTAGATCCGTCCCAGATGGGTCTTGACCGTGGCCTCGCTGATGAACAGGGCCCGGGCGATCTCCCGGTTGCCCAGGCCGCGGGCCAGCTGCCGGAGGATGTCGCGCTCCCGCTCGGACAGCCCGGGGCGCGGGCTGCGCATCCGGGCCAGCACCCGGTCGGCGACCGGGGCCGACAGCGCGGTACGGCCGGAGGCGGCGTTCCGGATCGCCGCGAACAGCTCCTCCGGCCGCTCGGCCTTGAGCAGATAGCCGGTGGCCCCGGCCTCGATGGCACGGGTGATGTCGGCGTCGGTGTCGAACATGGTGAGGACCAGGACACGCGGCGCGGGCGGGTCGCCGGAGACCAGCCGCCGGGTGGCGGTCACCCCGTCCATGCCCTCCCCGAGCTGCAGATCCATCAGCACCACGTCGGGCCGGAGCCGGGTGGCCATGGCGAGGGCCTCCTCGCCGCCGCCCGCCTCGCCGACCACCTCGATGCCGTCGGTGCTGGCCAGCAGCGCCCGCAGCCCGGCCCGCACCACGGCGTGGTCGTCGCAGAGCAGCAGCCGGATGGCGGGGGTGGCCGACGGCGTCGGGGACGGGGGCTGGCTCATGGCGTGGTCTCCACGGTGCGGTCGGGGACGAAGGCGGAAACGGGTTCGACGGGGATCGCGGCCGAGACGACGGTCCCCTCGCCCGGTGCGGACTCGACGGTGAGCGTGCCGCCCAGCTGCCGTACGCGGGCCCGCATGGCCGGAAGCCCATGGCCGCGCGACCGGTCCGCGCCGGGGGCCGCGACGGCGTCGGTGTCGAAGCCACGGCCGTCATCGGCGATGTCCAGACAGATCTGGTCGCCCAGGCAGGTCAGGGTGAGCGCGGCCCGGCTCGCCCCGGCGTGCTCCCGCACATTGGCCAGCGCGCCCTGGGCGACGCGCAGCAGCGCCGCCTCCACCCGCGCGGGCAGCGGGCCGAGCGGTCCGTCGAGCCGGAAGTCCACCGCCGGTCCGGCACCGCTCTCCCGCTCGGCGAGCGCGCCGAGCGCCTGGGCCAGGGAGCCCTCCGCGAGGTCGGCCGGGGCCAGGTCCTGGACGAACCGGCGGGCCTCGACAAGGCTGCGGGACGCGATCTCCGCCGCGTTCCGCATATGGCCCCGGGCCGCTTGCGGGTCCGTCTCCCAGGTGCGGTCGGCGGCCTGGAGCAGCATTCGCTGGCTGGACAGGCCCTGGGCGAGGGTGTCGTGGATCTCCGACGACAGCCGCTGGCGTTCGGCCAGGATCCCCGCCCGCCGCTCGGTCGCGGCCAGATCGCGGCGGGTGCGGACCAGGTCGTCGATCAGCACCCGCTGCCGGGCCGACTGGCGCCGCAGATGGATGAGGACGGCGGCGGCCACGGCGGCGATGGCGGGCGGCGCGATCAGCGCGTTGGGGTCGAAGCCGTCGTGCATGAACCGCAGTTTGGACGCGACGACCAGCGCGGTGAGCACGGCGGCCAGGGGCACCGCGAACCGGGTGGGCAGGGTGTGCAGACCGGTGAAGAACAGCGGCATGGCGCACCAGGCGGCGCTCGGCGCGAGGACCAGCAGCGCGACCCATGCGGCCAGCACCCCGGTCAGCCAGACCAGATAGCGGCCGGAGGGCCGGCCGCCGGGGCTCGGCGCGGGCGCCGGCCACCGGCCGGGCAGATAGAGCGCGCCGAAGGCCACGAACAGGGCGATGACCCAGCCGTTGGGCGCGCTGCCGGTGTCCCGGATCAGATAGCGGATCAGCGAGGACCCCAGCAGCAGGAAGAACGCGATGTGCAGGACCGCCGTCAGCCACCGCTCGTCCGGATCGTCCGGCCCGTCGGACCCGGACCGCCCGGACCACGCCGACCACACCCCCGACAACGGCGCCCACCCGGACCGCCCGACCGCCCTGACCGCCGACCGCACCCCGGCCCCTCCCCTGCTCCTCGGTTCACTCCCTCAGCCAGTCCTAACGCGCCGGGCCGGGCGCCGCATCATCCGATCGGTTGATACGGCGATCACCCGGACCGCCTCCTGACCGGGGCCGCTCCGCCGATCCCCGCCGCCGCCACCGCGCCGAGGCTGGTACCGACCACGACGACGCGGGAACGCATGGGCCGCCAGGCCGCCGCGCCCCCACCACCAGTACGAGAGAGTCCCCATGCCCACCAAGAACCTCACCGTCAACCGCTCCGCCCTCGGCCACCGGGTCTCCTACGCACTGCGCCATCCGCAGCGCGTACCGCGCCATCTGGTCCGCGCCACCCGGGACGCCTGGCTGCGCTACCGCTACCCGGACCACGTCGCGTACTACCGCGCGGTGATGCGGTCGGACACCCGTACCAGTCCGGAGGCGGCGGTCGGCAGCCACAGCCATGAGCGGTGGCTGGCGCTGGGCGCGATGCAGTTCGACTATCTCCTCGGCCACGGGCTGCGCCCGGAGCACCGGATGCTGGAGATCGGCTGTGGCAATCTGCGGGCGGGCTGGCGGTTCATCAGCCATCTGGAGCCGGGCCACTACTACGGCATCGACATCTCGCCCGACATCCTGGCGGCCGCGCAGGACACGCTGGTGCGCCAGGGGCTGCAGGACCGTCTCCCTCACCTCACCCCGGTCCGCGATCTGACGCTGCGGTTCCTGCCCGACGCCCACTTCGACGTGGTGCACGCGCACAGCGTGTTCTCGCACTCGCCGCTGCCGGTCATAGAGGAGTGCCTGGCCCACGTCGGCCGTGTCATGGCGCCGGGCGGCTGGTTCGACTTCACCTTCGACCGCACCGAGGGCGTGGAACACCAGGTGCTGCGGGAGGACTTCTACTACCGCACCGAGACGCTCATCGCCCTGGCGGAGAAACACGGTCTGGCCGCGCGCTTCATGGCGGACTGGGAGGAGCTGCCGCACGGCCAGTCGAAGATCCGCGTCACCCACCGCGAGGGCGGACGGACGTCCTGACCCGACGGGCGGTCAAACCCGCTGGTCCGCCTCGGAACACCGGGGCGGATCCGGTGCCCCCTCCGGGCACAGGCCGACTATTCGAAGACGCAATTCCTGAGGCATATGTTGCCTTCGAAGCCTGTGACACACTTCATATCGCCCTACACAGGACAAAATCGTTGCTAGGGAGTGCCGTAGACTTTTAGTACGTACTGTTGCGTGGTGGATAGACGAATACATGGAGCACCAAGAGGTCACTCATGCAGCCCTTCGTACTGAAGCACGCAATCCCCGCCGAGCGGTCGTCGGCCAGTGTTCCCTACGCCTATAACGCCGCCCTGCAGCTGAATGTCCTCTCCGACGGCCGTCCGGCCATCGCCGACCGTGCGGTGCTGCTGGCCACCGGCACGACCACGTCCACGGCCGGCTCCAAGACGCACTTCGACGACTGACCTGCACACACATCGATGACGGTACTCATCCTGACGTGTCGCCAGGATGTCACTGCCGACTTGGTGGTGGCGGAGCTGCGCGAACAAGGCGTCCCTCTGGTGCGTTTCGATCCGGCCGACCTTCCGGATCAGGCCGCCCTGTCGGTCGAATTCGACCGCGGCGACTTCACGGGATATCTGTCGACGGAGGGACGCCTCGTCAGCATCCACGGTGTGCGGTCCATCTGGGTGCGCAGGCCGGGGCGGCCGGCGGCACACGCGGCGAATCCGTCGGAGTGGCTGACGGCCGAGTGCGGACAGGCCCTGTACGGGATGCTCTACGCGACAACGGCACGCTGGATGAACCATCCCGCGGCCGCCGAACCGGCCCGCCACAAACCCTTCCAGTTGCGGGTCGCCCAGCACAGCGGTTTCGCCGTGCCCTCGACTCTTGTCACCACCTATCCGCGCGCGGCGCGCGATTTCGCCGTCCAGTACTCGGACATCGTGGTGAAATCCGCCTCCGGTCCGCCGTCCGTCGATCCGCCGGTCACGCTGCCCACCACCCGTATCGGACCGGACACGGATTTCTCCGATGTCGCGGCCGGGGCGACCCTTCTTCAGCGCTACATTCCCAAAGCGGCGGACATCCGGCTGATCTGCGTCGGCAGCCAGTTATTCGCCGCGCGCAAGACCGCCGCCTCCGGCCAGGTGGACGGGCGCTATGGCTGTCATGGACACCGCTGGGAACCCGTGGACGTGCCCGCCGGAGTCGCGCGCTCCGTGCATGAGTACATGACGCTCACCGGCCTCGCCTACGGGGCCTTCGACTTCGCCGAGGACGCCGAGGGCGTGTGGTGGTTCCTGGAGTGCAACCAGGGCGGCCAATTCGGCTTTGTCGAGCTCGAGACCGGTCAGCCCATCGCGGCGGCGGTCGCGTCCTGGCTTGCGGCCCCCGGCGCCGCCCCGCGCTGAGGGCCGGGACCCGCGCCGGATATCGGGCTCCCGCCACCACACACGGTGACGACCGGTGACGGGGAGGCAGCGCCCGCGGCCGTAGCTGGGCGGCGCGGGTGCCGGGGGCGCCCTGGTGGGCCGGGCGCTGCGCCGGACCGGTCCGTCGGTCGTATGGTGAAGTGAGAGTCCGCGCCGCCCAAGGGTTCCCAGCCTCTCCCTCCAGCGCGGGAGGTTCCGATGACCGTCGCCGAGAGCATCCGCCACCCGACGGACGCGTCCCGCTATGTGCCGATCGCCGAGCACGGTCTGATCGGCGATCTGCGCACCGCCGCGCTCGTGGACACGCGCGGCACCATCGACTGGTATTGCCCGGTCCGGTTTGACGCCCCCAGTGTGTTCGCGTCGATCCTCGACGCCGACCGCGGCGGTTCCTTCCAGCTCACACCCGAGGTACCCGCCCGGACCAAGCAGTTCTACTTCCCGGACACCAACATCCTCATCACCCGCTTCTTCGCGGACGACGGGGTCGCCGAGGTCCAGGACTTCATGCCGATCGTGGACGACTCGCGCGAGGCGGACCGGCACCGGCTGATCCGCCGGGTGCTGTGCGTCCGCGGATCGCTGCCCTTCACCGCGCGGGTGGCGCCCCGGTTCGACTACGGCCGGCGGTCGCACACGGTGCGCGCCGAGAAGGGGCTCACGATCTTCGAGTCCCCGGAGCTGTCGCTGGCGCTGACCTCCGGCGTCACCGTGGAGGTCGACGGGCCCGACGCGGTGTCCACGTTCAAGCTGGTCGAGGGCGAGGCCGCGGTGTTCGCGCTGGACCGGATCGGCGGTACGGTGCAGCCGCGGCACTGCCCGCAGGCGGAGGCGGAGGAGCTGTTCGACGCCACCGTCCGCTACTGGCGCCACTGGCTCGCGCAGTCCCGTTACCGCGGGCGGTGGCGGGAGATGGTGCACCGCTCCGCGCTCACCCTCAAGCTGCTCACCTACGCGCCGACCGGCGCCATCGTGGCGGCCCCGACGACCAGCCTGCCCGAGCAGATCGGCGGCGAGCGCAACTGGGACTACCGGTACCTCTGGGTCCGCGATGCCGCGTTCTGCATCTACGCACTGCTGAGGCTGGGCTTCACCCAGGAGGCCGAGGCGTTCGTGCGCTTCCTGTCCGAGGGCATCACCCTGGGGGACGGCCCCGGCGGCCCGCTGCAGATCATGTACGGCATCGACGGCCGCAGCGAGATCCCCGAGCAGATGCTCCCCCATCTGGAGGGGCATCTGGGCTCGTCCCCGGTCCGGGTCGGCAACGCGGCGGTCCACCAGCTCCAGCTGGACATCTACGGGGCGCTGGTGGACTCCCTCTACCTCTACGACAAGTGGGGGCAGCCGCTGTCCAGCGACCACTGGGACGCCGTGTGCAAGCTGGTCGGCTGGGTGTGCGACAACTGGGACCGGCCCGATATGAGCGTCTGGGAGACCCGCGCCGGTCCACAGCACTTTCTGTACTCGCAGCTGATGTGCTGGGTCGCGATCGAGCGGGCGATGCGCATCGCCCGCCACCGCGGACTGCCCGCGGACATGTCCCGCTGGTCGACGGCGCGCGATGACATCTACCGCCGGATCATGCGCTGCGGCTGGTCGCCGCGGCGGCGCGCCTTCGTGCAGCGCGAGGGCGAGGAGGTGCTCGACGCCTCGCTGCTGATGATGCCGCTGTCGAAGTTCATCTCCCCCACCGACCCCAAGTGGCTGTCCACGCTGGACGCGCTGGGCGAGGAGTTGGTGGCCGATTCGCTGGTGTACCGCTACGACCCCACGGTGAGCCCGGACGGGCTGCGTGGTGAGGAGGGCACCTTCTCGATCTGCTCGTTCTGGTATGTCGAGGCGCTGTCCCGGGCCGGCCGGGTGGACGAGGCGCGGCTGGCCTTCGAGAAGATGCTCACCTACGCCAACCATGTCGGGCTGTACGCCGAGGAGATCGGCCGTACCGGTGAGCAGATCGGCAACTTCCCGCAGGCGTTCACCCATCTCGCGCTCATCAGCGCCGCGTTCAACCTGGACCGGGCCCTGGGCTGACGCCGCGGGCACGCCCCCGGCGGGGTCATCGGCCACCGACGGGGTCCTCGGCCAGGACCCGGGCCATGGTGCGCTCGGCCAGGGCGGTGATGGTGACGAACGGATTGACGCCGATCGAGCCCGGGATGAGGGAGCCGTCGGTCACATAGAGCCCGTCGTAGCCGGTCACCCGGCCGTATGCGTCGGTGGCCCGGCCCAGGACGCAGCCGCCCAGCGGGTGGTAGCAGAAGTCGTCGGCGAAGGCCCGGGTGTCGCCGAAGAGGTCATAGCGGTAGATGGTGACGTTGGCGGAGTTGACGCGGTCGAAGAGTGCCTTGGCCGCGGCCACGGAGGGCGCGCTCTGGGCGCGGGTCCAGTTGAGTACGGCGGTGTCCTTCGCCGCGTCATAGGTGAAGGTGGCGCGCTCGGGGTTCCGGGTGATGGCGAGGTAGAGGCTGACCCAGGTCTCGAGGCCGGCCGGCAGCGGGGCGATCTCGGCGAAGACCGGATTGGTGGCGTTGGACCAGTCGTCGATCGCCATCACCGGGATGGTGGACTGCTGGGCGCCGGTCGGGTTCCACACGTGGTTGGCGCGGCCGAGCATGACATTGCCGTTGCCGCCCCAGCCCCGGCCGACCTCGGCGCTCAGTTTGGGGAGGGCGCCGGTCTCCCGGGCCCGCAGCAGGAGTTCGGTGGTGCCGAGACTGCCCGCGCCGAGGAAGAGCGAGCGGCAGGTGATCTCGTCGGTGGCGACGACGGTGCCGGTGGTGTCGACGCGCTCCACGGTGAGGACATAGGTGCCGTCCGGCGCCCGCCGCACGGCGCGAGCGCGGCTCAGCGTCTGCAGGGTGACCTGGCCGGTGCCGAGCGCGGCGGCGATATAGGTCTTGTCGAGGCTGCGCTTGCCGAAGTTGTTGCCGTAGATGACCTCTTGGGCGAGCGCGGACTTGGTGGCCGTTCCGTCGGCCTCGCGCCGCATGTAGTCGAAGTCGTAGACGTTGGGCACGAAGACGGTCTTCAGGCCCGCCTTGGCGGCCTGGGCGCGGGCGACCCGGGCGTAGGTGTACCACTCCGTGGCCTCGAACCACGCGGAGGGCACGGTGGTGGCGCCGAGCATGCGGTTGGCCAGCGGGAAGTAGGTGTCGTACATCGGGTCCGCGGCCACCTGCGGCAGCATCTGCTGGAAGTACGAGCGCGGCGGGGTGACCGCGATGCCACCGTTGACCAGCGAGCCGCCGCCGACCCCGCGGCCCACGTAGACGGACATGCCGGGGTAGCGGACGCGGTCCAGGACGCCGGGGTAGGGGGTGATGTCCTTGTTGATGACGTCCAGCCACAGGAAGGTGGACAGGGGCGCCTCGGTTCTTGTCTTGAACCACATGGAGCGCTGGTCGGGGGCGGTCATCGAGCAGTAGACCCGGCCGTCGGGGCCCGGGGCGTCCCATAACCGCCCCATCTCCACGACGAGCGTCTTTATGCCCGCCTCGCCGAGCCGGAGCGCGGCCACGGCCCCGCCGTAGCCGGAGCCGATGACGACGGCGGGGAAGTGGTCGGCGCGCTCGGCGGCGGCCGCCGGGGTGAGGCCGATACGGGTGAGTCCGAGGGCCGCCGCGCTCTGCAGGGCGGCCAGACCAAGAATGTGACGACGCGTCAGGTTTGCTGTCATGGCGGCATGATGGGCGGAATCGCCGGAACTCGCCATGGCGTGACACAAGGTCTTTTTCGGCCCCGAAGGCATGCGAAGTTCTCGTTATTTATCGTTTATTCTCACAGCCGCGCCCCTCCCAGGGAAGGACCCGCCCGTGAAGATCGCCCGTATCGAGACATTCCTGGCCCCGCCGCGCTGGATGTTCGTCCGGGTGGAGACCGACGAGGGGGTGGTCGGCTGGGGCGAGCCGGTGGTCGAGGGGCGGGCCGAGCCGGTCCGCGCCGCGGTCGAGGTGCTCACGGAGTATCTGATCGGCCAGGACCCGATGCGGATCGAGGACCACTGGCAGGTGATGACCAAGGGTGGCTTCTACCGTGGCGGACCGGTCCTCTCCAGCGCCGTCTCCGGGCTCGACCAGGCGCTGTGGGACATCAAGGGCAAGCACTACGGCGTACCGGTGTACCAGCTGCTCGGCGGTCCGGTGCGGGAGCGGATCCGCGCCTACGCCTGGATCGGCGGCGATGAGCCCGAGGAGATCCGCGACGCGCTCACCGCGCAGATCGAGGCGGGGTTCACCGCCGTCAAGATGAACGGCTGCGGCCGGATGACCCCGGTCGCCACCCGCGCGGAGATACGCGCCGCGGTGCGCCGCGCCGAGACCGCCCGCGAGGTCCTCGGCGACGACCGCGACTTCGGCCTCGACTTCCACGGCCGGGTCTCCCCCGCCAACGCCCGCCGGCTGCTGCCACTGCTCGCCGAGGCGGCGCCGCTGTTCGTCGAGGAGCCGGTGCTCTCCGAGCACATGGACATCGTCCCGGACCTGGTGAACGCCTCCCCCATCCCCATCGCGCTCGGTGAGCGCCTGTACTCGCGGCGCGAGTTCATCGCCCCGCTGCGGGCCGGGGTGGCCATCCTCCAACCCGATATCTCGCATGCGGGCGGCATCTCCGAGCTGCGGCGCATCGCCGCCCTCGCCGAGCCCCACGGCGCCCAGCTCGCCCCGCACTGCCCGCTCGGCCCGGTGGCGCTCGCCGCCAGTCTGCAACTGGCCTTCACCACCCCGAACTTCCTCATCCAGGAGCAGAGCATCGGCATCCACTACAACCAGGGCGCCGAACTCCTGGACTACGTGGCCGATCCGGAGCCCTTCCGGTTCACCGCCGGTCAGCTCTCGCGCACCGAGCGCCCGGGGCTCGGGATCGAGGTCGACGAGGCCGCGGTGCGCGCTGCCGACCGCCGTGGACACGCCTGGCGGAATCCGGTGTGGCGCCACGCGGACGGCTCGCTCGCCGAGTGGTGAGCCCGGTCCCGTAGACCGTAGGGCGCCGATCCCGTACGAGGGCGCCCCGGCCGGCTGGGCGAACAGCCCTGCCGATCAGCGGACGGGCCGCCGCGGCGGCCGCACGCGCCCCGACGCCGATGGCTCCCGGCTCCATCCCCCACCGATCCCAGCGTTGAAGCGGCGTTCCGGGTTCATGTACGGCACCACCCGGCGCGGTCGCAGGGCCACTCTGTGTATCCCCGGCGACCATGGGTGAGAGGACCGGATGCCATGCCGCCCGCCATCCACGAGAACTCGATCACACCCCGGGCGTCCCACGTGGCAGGCGGCAGTAGGGTTCGCCGACAAGCGTGTGTGTTGGTACCGGGCAGGTAGAAGGGATCGGGCATGTTCCGCAAGGTGCTGGTCGCCAATCGTGGTGAGATCGCCATTCGCGCCTTCCGCGCCGGCTATGAGCTGGGCGCGAGAACCGTCGCCGTGTTCCCGCACGAGGACCGCAACTCACTGCACCGGCTGAAGGCCGATGAGGCGTACGAGATCGGCGAGCCGGGCCATCCGGTGCGGGCCTATCTCTCCGTCGAGGAGATCGTCAACGCGGCGCGCCAGGCGGGCGCGGACGCGGTGTACCCCGGATACGGCTTCCTGTCCGAGAACCCCGACCTCGCGCGCGCGTGCGAGGAGGCGGGGATCACGTTCGTGGGGCCCAGCGCGCAGACCCTGGAGCTCACCGGGAACAAGGCGCGCGCGGTGGCCGCGGCCCGCGCGGCCGGGGTGCCGGTGCTGGGCTCCTCCGAGCCGTCGACCGATGTGGACGAGCTGGTCCGGGCCGCGGACGAGCTCGGTTTCCCGGTGTTCGTCAAGGCCGTCGCCGGTGGTGGCGGGCGCGGGATGCGCAGGGTCGAGAGCCGGGAGACGCTGCGCGAGTCCATCGAGGCGGCGGCGCGGGAGGCCGAGTCCGCCTTCGGCGATTCCACGGTCTTCCTGGAGAAGGCGGTGGTGGAGCCCCGCCATATCGAGGTGCAGATCCTCGCCGATGGGCAGGGTGGTGTCATCCATCTGTTCGAGCGCGACTGTTCGGTGCAGCGGCGCCACCAGAAGGTGATCGAGCTGGCGCCGGCCCCCAACCTCGATCCGGAGCTGCGGGACCGGATCTGCGCGGACGCGGTGAGGTTCGCGCGGGAGATCGGCTATCGCAACGCCGGTACGGTGGAGTTCCTGCTGGACCGCGACGGCCGCCATGTGTTCATCGAGATGAATCCGCGGATCCAGGTCGAGCACACGGTGACCGAGGAGATCACCGATGTGGATCTCGTCCAGTCGCAGCTGCGGATCGCCGCCGGTCAGACGCTGTCCGACCTCGGCCTCTCCCAGGACACCGTATATCTGCGGGGTGCGGCGCTGCAGTGCCGGATCACCACCGAGGACCCGGCCAACGGCTTCCGCCCGGACACCGGGATGATCCGCGCGTACCGCTCCCCGGGCGGCTCGGGCATCCGGCTGGACGGTGGCACCACCCACTCCGGTGCGGAGATCAGCGCCCACTTCGACTCGATGCTGGTCAAGCTGACCTGCCGGGGGCGGGACTTCGCCACCGCGGTCGGCCGCGCCCGGCGGGCGGTGGCCGAGTTCCGCATCCGCGGGGTGTCCACGAACATCCCCTTCCTCCAGGCGGTGCTGGACGATCCGGACTTCCGGGCCGGGCAGGTCACCACGTCGTTCATCGAGCAGCGGCCGCATCTGCTGACGGCGCGCCACTCCGCCGACCGCGGCACCAAGCTGCTCACCTATCTCGCCGACATCACGGTGAACAAGCCCCACGGCGAGCGGCCCCATCTGATCGACGCGACCACCAAGCTGCCCCCGGTGCCGGGCACCGAGCCGCCCGCCGGCTCCAAGCAGCGGCTCACCGAGCTGGGCCCGGAGGGGTTCGCGCGCTGGCTGCGCGAGTCGCCCACCATCGGTGTCACCGACACCACCTTCCGGGACGCGCACCAGTCGCTGCTGGCCACCCGGGTCCGCAGCAAGGACCTGCTGGCCGTGGCCCCGGTGGTGGCGCGGACCGTGCCGGAGCTGCTGTCGCTGGAGTGCTGGGGTGGGGCCACCTACGACGTGGCGCTGCGCTTCCTCGCCGAGGACCCCTGGGAGCGGCTGGCCAAGCTGCGCGAGGCGGTGCCCAACATCTGTCTGCAGATGCTGCTGCGCGGCCGCAACACCGTGGGCTACACGCCGTACCCGACCGAGGTGACCACCTCCTTCGTACGCGAGGCCACGGCCACCGGGATCGATATCTTCCGGATCTTCGACGCGCTGAACGACATCGGGCAGATGCGGCCCGCGATCGACGCGGTACGGGAGACCGGCTCGGCCATCGCCGAGGTGGCGCTCTGCTACACCTCCGACCTGTCCGATCCCTCGGAGCGGCTCTACACCCTCGACTACTATCTGCGGCTCGCCGAGCAGATCGTGGACGCGGGCGCGCATGTGCTGGCCATCAAGGACATGGCGGGCCTGCTGCGCGCCCCGGCCGCGGCGAAGCTGGTCTCCGCGCTGCGCCGGGAGTTCGACCTGCCGGTGCACATCCACACCCATGACACCGCGGGCGGTCAGCTCGCCACCTATCTCGCGGCGGTCCAGGCCGGTGCGGACGCGGTGGACGGCGCGGTGGCCTCCATGGCGGGCACCACCTCCCAGCCGTCGCTGTCGGCGATCGTGGCCGCCACCGACCACTCCGACCGGCCGACCGGGCTCGACCTCGAGGCGATCGGCGGCCTGGAGCCGTACTGGGAGGCCGTGCGCAAGATCTACGCACCGTTCGAGGCCGGTCTCGCCTCGCCGACCGGACGGGTGTACCACCATGAGATCCCCGGTGGTCAGCTGTCCAATCTGCGCACCCAGGCCATCGCGCTCGGCCTCGGCGACCGCTTCGAGGACATCGAGGCGATGTACACCGCCGCGGACCGGATCCTGGGCCATCTGGTGAAGGTCACCCCGTCGTCGAAGGTGGTCGGCGATCTCGCGCTGCACCTGGTGGGGGCGGGGGTGTCGCCGGAGGACTTCGAGGCGCAGCCGGGCCGGTACGACATCCCGGACTCGGTCATCGGGTTCCTCCGCGGCGAGCTGGGCAATCCGCCGGGCGGCTGGCCCGAGCCGTTCCGCGGCAAGGCGCTGGAAGGCCGCGCCGCCGCCAAGCCGGTGGCCGCGGAGCTGTCCGCGGAGGACCGGGAGCAGCTGGAGAAGGATCCGCGGGCCACGCTGAACCGGCTGCTGTTCCCCGGCCCGACCAAGGAGTTCGAGGCGCACCGGCAGGCCCATGGCGACACCAGCGTGCTGGACAGCAAGGACTTCTTCTACGGGCTGCGCCCGCGGCACGAGTACACGGTGGACCTCGAGCCCGGTGTCCGGCTGCTGATCGAGCTGGAGGCCATCGGCGACGCCGATGAGCGCGGTATGCGCACGGTGATGGCCTCGCTGAACGGGCAGTTGCGCCCGGTCCAGGTGCGGGACACCTCGGCGGCCTCCGATGTGCCGGCCACCGAGAAGGCCGACCGGAGCAACCCCGGCCATGTGGCGGCGCCCTTCGCTGGTGTGGTGACGCTGGCGGTGGCCGAGGGCGACCAGGTGGAGGCCGGTGCCACCATCGCCACGATCGAGGCGATGAAGATGGAGGCCACCATCGCCGCCCCGAAGAGCGGGACCGTGTCGCGCATCGCCATCAACACGATTCAGCAGGTGGAGGGCGGCGATCTGCTGGTCGCCCTGAGCTGAGCCGAGAACACCCGCCACGCGCCGCCGCCACCGGTCCCCCGGCCCTCGGGTCAGGGGTGGTCGGTGGCGGCGGCTTCGTCCGGGAGCGGCTGCACCGGCTGATCCTCCGG